>DASUAK010000021.1:0-2566 GCA_035763845.1 bacterium
AAGGCGCCGCGCCTGGGCTGGATCCTGGGCCTGACCGTCGTGAGCCACTGGGTGCTCGACTTCCTCGTGCACCGGCCCGACCTCCCGCTCGCGCCTGGGGCCATGCGTGTAGGATTGGGACTGTGGAACCTCCCCGCTGCCTCGGTCGCCCTCGAAGCGGGACTGTTCGTCCTGGGTAGTGTGCTGTATCTGCGCACCACGACACCCACCGACCGCACAGGAGGCCTGGCCCTGTGGGGCCTCGTCCTCCTCCTGTCGGTCATCTACATCGGCAGCCTCGCCGGCCCCGTTCCACCGAACAGCACCGCGATCGCCCTCGCCGGCCTGGCCGGATGGCTCTTCGTCCCATGGGGATACTGGATCGACCGCCACCGCCGGCCGGCATGAGCGCGCACGACCACCACCATCACGCGCCGCCGGCTCCCGCGACCGGGCCGGCCCCCTCTCCGTCGCCGGCGGCGGTCCCCTGCCCCTGCGGCGAGGACTGCCTCTCGTGCGGCGCGGCCGTGCTGGGCGCCACGTGCGGCTGCGGGTTCGAGGCGAAGCAGTACGAGTACGACCTCGAGCGCCGCGTGGGCGAGCACGCCCACCACGAGACCGGCCACGGCGTGGCCGAAGCCCACGACCACGAAGCGCAGATGGCCGACCCGCGCATGGCGGCCCACATGGAAGCCGACATGCGGCGCCGCTTCTGGTGGTCGCTGCTCCTGACGGTCCCCTCCGTCCTCTACTCGCCGATCGGCGTGAACCTCCTGGGGGTCCGCCTGCCTGAGCCCGTCCCGGTGAACTGGATCCTCTTCCTGCTCACCACGCCCGTGGTCTTCTGGACGGGCTCGATCTTCATCACCGGGGCCTGGCGCTCGCTGCGCCGCCGCGCGCTCAACATGTCGGTGCTGATCAGCACCGGCGTGCTGGCCGCCTACGGCTTCAGCGTCGTCATCACGCTGCTCGGAGCGGGCGAGACGTTCTACGAGGCCGCGGCGATGCTGGTCACCTTCGTCCTCTTCGGGCACTGGATGGAGATGCGGAGCCGGCGCGGCACCTCCGACGCCCTGCAGGCGCTGTTCAACCTCGTGCCCCCGCGCGCACGCGTGGTCCGCGGCGGCGCGGTGGTCGAGGTCCCCACCGCCGAGATCCGCGCCGGGGACGTGGTCGAGCTGCGGCCCGGGGACCGCGTGCCGGTGGACGGCGAGGTGCTCGAGGGCGAGACGGCGATCGACGAGTCGCTGGTCACCGGGGAGTCGCTCCCCGTCGCCAAGCAGCCCGGTGACGCGGTGACCGGCGGCACCATCAACCAGTCGGGGTCCGTCCGCTTCCGCGCCACGAAGGTCGGCGAGGAGACGGCGCTGGCGCAGATCGTGAAGCTCGTCGAGGAGGCGCAGGCCAGCAAAGCTCCCGGCCAGCGCATCGCCGACCGGTGGGCGCAGTACCTCGTCGTGCTCGCGGTGGGCGCCGGTATCGTCACCTTCCTCATCTGGTACGGACCGGCGCGGGAGACGGCCCTGGTGGCCCTGACCTTCGCCATCTCCGCCGTGGTCATCGCCTGCCCCGACGCCCTGGGGCTCGCCACTCCCACCGCGGTGGCCGTCGGCACCGGGATCGGCGCACGGCACAACATCCTCATCAAGAGCGCCGCCGCGCTGGAGCAGCTCTCCCGCATCACCGCGGTCGTGCTCGACAAGACCGGGACGCTGACCGAAGGCCGGCCGCGCGTGACGGACGTCGTGGGCGCGGCAGGAACAGCGGCGGACGAGGTGATCGCTCTCGCCGCCGCCGCGGAGCTACGCTCGGGGCATCCCCTGAGCAAGGCCGTGCTGGAGGAAGCGGAGCGGCGGAAGGTACAGGTCGACGAGCAGGTGGTGGGCTTCGAGAACCTGGCCGGCCACGGCGTGCGGGCCACCGTGGGCGGCCGGCGGGTGCTCGTGGGAACGGCCCGGTTGATGCGCGAGCACGGGATCGACCTCGCCCCGGTGCAGCTCGCGCTCGACCGGCTGTCGCCGGAAGGCAAGACGCTGATGATCGTGGCGGCCGACGGTGCGGCGGTGGGCCTGGCCGCCGCCGCCGACCCGGTACGTGCAACCTCCGCGCGGGCCATCGCCGGCCTCCGGGCCCTGGGGATCGACGTCGCGATGATCACCGGCGACAACCGGCAGACCGCCGAGGCCGTCGGGCGTCAGCTCGGCATCCCCCGGGTGTTCGCGGAGGTGCTCCCAGAGCAGAAGGCGGGCCATGTCGCGGCGCTGCAGGGCGAAGGGAAGTTCGTGGCCATGGTGGGCGACGGCGTGAACGATGCGCCGGCGCTGGCCCGCGCGGACATCGGTATTGCGATCGGCGCGGGCACCGACGTCGCGGTGGAAACGGCGGACGTGGTCCTCATGCGCTCCGACCCCGCGGACGTCCTGCGCGCCGTCTTCCTCTCGAAGGCGACGGTCCGCAAGATGCGCCAGAACCTGTTCTGGGCTTCGGTCTACAACGTGCTGGCCATCCCCGTCGCCGCCGGCGCGCTCTATCCGGCCTACGGGATCATGCTGCGCCCGGAGTGGTCGGCGCTGCTGATGTCGGCGTC
>DASUAK010000022.1:0-56382 GCA_035763845.1 bacterium
GCCACCGACGAGCATGGAGGCGGCGAGCACGGAGCGGTGCCGGCTCCGCCTGCGGGAAGGGCTGGGACAGCGCCGGCTCGAGGCCCTGACGGAGGCGGGGCGGGGGCAGGACGCCGAGCTCGTGCTCGTCGAGATCGGCCGCTGGTTGAGCGCGTCGGCGGGCGGCTGATCGCCACCTGATGCCGCGTCCGTTGAAGGTCGGTATCCAGCTGCCGGAGGTGGAGCGCGAGGTCCGGTGGTCGGAGCTCCGCGACATGGCCCGCGTGGCCGAGCAGGTCGGATTCGACTCGCTGTGGGTCGGCGATCACCTCCTGTTCCGCGATCCGGGGATGCCTCCGCGCGGGCCGTGGGAAGCCTGGTCGACGCTTGCCGCCCTGGCGGCGGCGACCGAGCATGTGGAACTCGGCCCGCTCGTCGCCAGCGTGTCGTTCCATAGTCCGGCGATGCTGGCCAAGAAGGCGGCGACGCTGGACGAGATCAGCGGCGGCCGGCTGATCCTCGGCCTCGGGGCGGGGTGGAATGAGCCTGAGTACCGCGCGTTCGGCTTCCCCTTCGACCATCGCGTCGAGCGGTTCGAAGAGGCCCTGACCATCATCCGGGCGCTCCTCCGCGGCGAGGAGATGACCTTCGAGGGCCGGTACCACCGCGTGGAGGGCTGCCTCCTCCTGCCCCCGCCGGTCAGACCCGGTGGACCGCCGATCATGATCGGCACGACCGGCCCGCGGATGCTGCGACTGGCCGCCCAGCACGCCAACGCCTGGAACGCGTGGTTCACATGGTACGGCAACCGGCCGGATGGGATCGCGGCCCTGAGCGACAAGGTCGACGCGGCATGCGCCGCGGTGGGGCGTGATCCCGCGAGCCTCACGCGCACGCTGGCCGTCCTGATCCAGGTCGAAGGGAAGGACGTGGCGATCAGAGGAGGGAAGCAGGAGCGCGTCCCGCCGCTGCGAGGCTCGGCCCAGGAGCTGGCGGGTCACCTCCGCGCCATCGCCGCCGAGAGCATCTCGCATGTGCAGCTCGTCGTCGATCCCATCACCGCCAGGTCGATTGAGCATCTCGCCCCGGTACTCCAGGCTCTGGACCGCTGACCCCACGCGTGGAAGGTGATTGGAACTACGGTCCGTAATCGGTGCGGCATGTCCCGCGTCAAGCCGCTCCTGCTCCTCGCGGCCCTCATGGTCGGCCTGGTCGCTCCGGCCGGAGCGCAGGCCCCCGCGGACCTGGCCGCGCGGCTCGATCCGCTGCTCGCCGATCCGCGGTTGGCGGGAGCGCAGTACGCCGTCGTGGTGCGGGATGCGGCAAGCGGGACGGTCCTCTACGACCGGAACGGCAGCGTCCGCCTCATCCCGGGATCCAACCAGAAGTTGTTCGTCATGGCCGCGGCGTTCGCGGCGCTCGGACCGGAGTTCCGATTCCGCACGTCGCTGCTCAGCAGCGGGCGGCAGCGCGGAGACGTGCTCGAGGGCCACCTCTACCTCAAGGGGACGGGCGATCCGACGATGACGCCGGCCCGCTGGGGGGAGCTGGCCGGCCAGCTCGCCGCGCTCGGCATCACCCGCGTGCGGGGCCGCTTGATCGCCGACGACACGTGGTTCGACGACATCCGCCTCGGGCCGGACTGGGCCTGGAACGATGAGACCTTCGGCTTCGCTCCGCAGATCTCTGCCCTCACCATCTCGCCCGACGAGGAGCTCGACGTGAACTCCGTGCTGGTCGAGGTGAGCCCCGGCGATCGGGTCGGATCGCCGGCCGGGATCACGGTCACGCCTGCGACCGACTACGTCCGCGTCGTCAACCGCATCTGGACCGAGGAACCTCCGGGGACGGGACGCCTCTTCGTGCGGCGCGAGCACGGGGCGAACAGAGTCGTCGTCGAGGGGATGATCCCGCTGGGGGCCATGCCGGTCCGCCGGGCGATCAGTGTGTGGGAGCCGACGGCGTACGCGGCGGGCGTCTTCGCCGCGGCGCTGGCGGGCCGCGGCGTCGTCGTCGAACAGGCGCCGCTGAGCGGACCCGTCCCGCTGTACGCCAGGGAGCTCGCCGCCGTCGAGTCGGTGACGCTCGGCGAGATCGCCGTGCCTTCCCTCAAGCTCAGCAACAACGGCATCGCCGAGATCCTCGTGAAGACCCTGGGGCGGCGCGCCTACGGCGAGGGCAGCTGGGACGCTGGCATGCGGGCCGTCGGCGACTATCTGACGGGTCTCGGGATCGATCCGGCGGGCCTGCGGCTGCGGGACGGCTCCGGGCTCACGCGCCTCAACCTCGCCACCGCCGGGGCCTTCGCCGCGCTGCTGGTCGCGGTGCGCTCTGCGCCGTGGTTTCCTTTCCTCCATGAGGCGCTGCCGGTTGCGGGGGCGCCGGACCGCCTGGTCGGCGGCACGCTGCGGACGCGGATGCGCGGCACGCGCGCCGAGGGCGCGGTTCGCGCCAAAACGGGGACCCTCACCGGCGTCAGCTCGCTGTCGGGTTACGCCGTGGGAGAGGGGGCGGCCCCGCTCGTCTTCTCGATCATCTTCAACAACGTGCTGGGTCCCGCTCCCCGGGACATCGAGGACAAGATCGCCGCCACTTTGGCCGGTGAGCCGCCTGCCGCGGGGAGCTCAGGCCCGGATGCGGCCCGCCCGGGGATCGGGGAGCGGCGTCAGGATCTTCTCCAGCTCCTCGCGCAGCGGCTCGAACTTCGGCGGGAGCGAGAGGCGCTCGCCGAGATGCTCGAGCGTCTCGTCGGTGGCGAAGCCGGGGCCGGCGGTGGCGATCTCGAACAGGACCCCGCTGGGCTCCCGGAAGTAGATGGACCGGAAGTAGAAGCGGTCGATGATCGGGGTGGGATGGCCGCCGCCCTCCTGCACGCGGCGGCGCCACGCTTCGTGCTCGTCCATCGGTGACGACCAGGCCACGTGATGGACGGTGCCGGCGCCCGGGATGCCGGCCCGGCTGGACTGCTCGTACTTGTAGAACGAACCGCGCAGTGGGCCGCGGGCGAGGTAGCTTGCATCGTGCATCCGCGCGAAGCCCATGGTCTGCTCGAGGAAGCTCCGGCTGGCCTCGGGATCCGGGCTGTAGGCATGGACGCCGGCGAACCCCTGGAGCGCATGCTGGCGGGGGACCTCCGGATGCCGGGCGATCAGCGGCTCATCCTCCGACTCGGAGACCGCCAGCTCCAGCGCGAGGCCTTCGGGATCGGCGAAGCGCAGGGAGCGATCGTCCCCCGAGGCGTCGATCCCCTCGAAGGCCAGCCGCCCCTTCCAGAAGTGCAGCGCCTCAGCGGAAGCGACGCGATACGCGACTCGATGGACCATGCCCGCGCCCGGCCGGCCGGGGGCGGCACCCGGGTACTCGAAGAAGGTCAGGTCGGACCCCGGGCTCCCCGTCTCGTCGCTGTAGAAGAGATGGTAGACGCTGGGGTCATCCTGGTTGACGGTCTTCTTGACCAGGCGCAGCCCGAGCACGCGGGTGTAGAAGTCTACGTTCCGCGGCGCGTCGCCCGTGATGGCGGTGACGTGATGCAGTCCATCCAGCTTCATGCGGCATCCCTTCGCGGGGCGGACGGCTAGGGCGCCGTGAACGTCACGCGCCCCGTCGGATTGTCGAACAGCCACAGGTGCGGCTCGCCCTCACTGACCTTTAACCCGATCCGCGGGCGGGTTAATCCGTCGAACAGCCAGATTCCGGGATCGTCGCGGTAGTCCACCCATAGACCGATCCGCGGGCGTCCGAGGGCGTCGGTCACACGCAGCTCGGCGGCGCGCTCGGCGCCCACCCGCAGCAGCAGCCGGGGACGGCCTTCGGGATCGATCAGCGTCACCTCGGGCACCCCCTGGGGACTGATCGCGACGCCCAGCCTTCTGGCGCCGGCGGCGTCGAACAGCCAGATGCCCGGGCGATTCCCGTAGGCGTCGATCGTGATGCGGACGCGTCCGGAGCCGTCGGTGATCTCGACGGCCTGGGTGCGGACCGTGCGGCTCTGGGATCCGGCCGGTCCCAGGCCGGCGAGAAGCAGGATCGCGGCGGGGATGCCGATCAGAGCGGCGGCGAAGGGGGCGAGGCGGTATGACACGGTGACCACCTCCTGCGGGTCCCTTCGACGCGGGCTCAGGCCGCGCCCTCCGCGGCCGGAGGGGTTTGCGAGGGGGAGTGCGAAGGGACTGAATGCCTCGCATCACCACGTCCAGGAGGTGTCGCATGCTCTTCCGCATCGTCGCCCTGGTGTGCGCGCTGCTCCTGCTCGCCGGATCCGGCGCCGCAGTGTCCGCGCCCGCCCAGGAGATCGTGTTCACCTCCAACCAGTTCACGCCCGTCGAGGAGCAGGAGTGGGCCCGCAACACGCTGCTTGCGGGGTTCACGCGCGACACGGGCATCACCGTGCGGTTCATCACCGAGGCGGAAGGCCCGTACGTGGACCGGCTGGTCGCCGAGGCCCGGGCGGGGCGGGGGACGATCGACGTCACCGGCACCCTGCACGGGATCTTCCCCGTCTTCCTCGCGGGCGACGCCCTGCGGGACATGGCGGAGGTGCAGCGCCAGCTCGACGCGCGCAAGGATCGCACCTTCTTCAAGGACTTCCTCGCGGCCGCGAAGATGGAGAACGTCACGGCCTTCGTGCCCTGGATGCAGGCCACGTACCTCATGGTGGCGCACAAGGACGCGATGCGCTTCTTCCCGGCCGGGCGCAACCCGATGGCGATGACCTACGACGACCTGCTGCAGTGGGGCGAGAACATCAGATCAGGGACGGGGCAGCGGCGCGTGGGCTTCCCGGCGGGGCCGCGCGGTCTCTACGGCCGTTTCCTGCACGGCTACATCTACCCGTCGTTCACCGGCGCCCAGGTGCGGCGCTTCAAGTCGCCCGAGGCGACGGAGATGTGGCGGTACCTGCGGCGGTTGTGGGGGGTGACGCACCCGTCGTCCTTCACCTACGAGTTCATGAGCGAGCCGCTGCTGCGCGGCGAGGTGCTGGTGGCCTGGGATCACGTGGCCCGCATCCTGCCGGCCCTGCGGCAGCGCCCGAACGACTTCGTCGTCCTCCCGTCGCCGGCCGGGCCGCGCGGACGGTCGTTCATCTCGGTCGTCGTCGGTCTGGCCATCCCGCGCACCGCGCCGAACCCCGAGCTCGGCGCGCGATTGATCGAGTACCTGACACGCCCGGCCACCCAGGTGGTCACCCTGCAGGGCGTCGGCTTCTTCCCCGTCTCGCCCGAAGCGGGGCGGACGGTGCCGGCGGGTGCCCTGAAGGTGATGGCGGACGGGGTCTCGGCGCAGTCAGGCGCGCGGGACGCGCGCACCGCCCTCCTGCCGGTGGGGCTCGGGGCGCGCACCGGGGAGTTCGTGCCGCTCTACGTCGACACGTTCACGCGGATCGCGGTGCGGGGGGAGGACATCCAGCGCGTCCTCAACGACCAGGGGGCGAAGCTGGCGGAGCTCTACCGGGCCACCAACGCGCCGTGCGCGCCGCCCGACCCGGCTGCCCGCCCCTGCGTGCCTGAGTAGCGCCTGAGGGCTTCCGTGGGACCGGCGTCTCCGGGCGCCGGTCCCACCCCTTTGACATGGCCGTCGCCGAAGCCGAGCTCCACCCCACGAGCCCGCGGGTCCGGCTCAACCTGGCGCCGTACCTGCTCGTCCTGCCCACCCTCCTGTTCCTCGGGGTGTTCTTCATCTATCCTATGACCCAGGCGATCTGGCTGGGGGTGACCGACCCCCAGTCCGGGGCGTTCACGTGGGCGCACTTCAAGCGGATGAGCGGGGACCTGTACTTCCGCGACGCCATCCGCTTCACGCTCATCATCACGGCCCTCGCCGTCCCGCTGCAGGTGATCCTCGGACTGGCCATCGCCCTCCTGGTCAACAGCCGCTTCCGGGGGCACGGCGCCTTCCTGTACCTCACGGCCCTGCCGATCGGCATCTCCGATCTGGCCGCGGGGCTGATCTGGCTGTCCATCTTCACCGAGCGCGGCTACATGAACGCGGCTCTCCAGGGGCTAGGCTTGATCGATACGCCTATCATCTTCCTCACCCTGGAGAGCCGGCACTGGCTGCTCATGGCCATCGTCCTCACCGAGGTCTGGCGGGCCACGGCCATCGTGATGGTCATCCTCCTGGCCGGATTACAGCTGATCCCGCGGGACTACGTCGAGGTGGCGGGGGTGTTCGGCGCGGGGAAGTGGCAGACGGTGCGGCACGTCATCCTGCCCCTGCTGCGGCCCAGCCTGCAGACGGCGCTGATCATCCGCACGATCCTGGCGTTCCAGCTCTTCGGGACCGTGGTCACGCTGGCTGGCCGCCAGATCCCCGTCCTGGCGGGCGAGGCCTACTTCTGGTATTCGCTGTACCGCAGCCCGAACGTGGCCAGCGCCTACGCCGTGCTCATCCTGCTCTTCTCCGGCACCATCACCTGGCTGTACCTCCGCCTCCTGCGGGTCCGGGAAGAGGAGGTCAAGCGGTGAGCCTGCGCCGCCTCGGGCTGTACAGCGCGGCGCTGGCGATCAGCGCCTGGGTGGCCCTCCCGCTTGTGCTGATCGCGCTCGCCGCCTTCACGCCGCGGGAACTGCTCTACGAGTGGCCCCGGCCGTTCTGGCCGGAGGCGTTCACCCTGGAGACGATCCGGTTCTTCCTGCGCTCCACGGGCGTGTGGCAGTCTACACTGAACAGCGTCCTCGTCGCCGGGCTGACCATCGTGCTGGCCTTCGCCATCGCCTCGCCCGCGGGCTACGCCATCGCCCGGTACACCTTCCGCGGCCGCGACTCGCTGCAGCTGGCCATCCTGGCCACGAAGATGTTCCCCGCGACCGTGCTTTCCATCCCGCTCGCCGTGGCGTTCATCCGCTGGCGGCTGTACGACACGCTGCTCGGCGTGGCCGTCGTGCACACGGCCCTCAGCATCCCGTTCGTGATCGTCATCGTGACCAGCGTCTTCCTGGGGATCTCCTACGAGCTGGAAGAGGCGGCGATGACGCTGGGCAGCAGCCGCCTGAAGGCGTTCCTGCGGGTGACGCTGCCCATGGCCCTGCCCGGGCTGGCCGCCTCGGCGATCTTCACCTTCGTGCTCTCGTGGAACGAGGTGTTCGCCGCGACGATCCTGACCCTGAACAACCGCACCCTGCCCGCCCTGATCATCGACTCCGTGCTGGGGCAGGGGGCGCCGCTGCACTTCCGCTTCGCCGGCGGGTTCTTCATGGTCGTCCCGGCGATGATCATCATCTTCCTCATCCGCCGCTACCTCCTCACGCTGTGGGGCGTGACGGTGCGCTGACCGGAGGCGACGATGGCAGAGATCCAGCTGCAGAGCCTGCGCAAGACATACGGGAAGACGGCGGCGATCCAGGACCTCTCCCTGGAGATCCGCGACGGCGAGTTCCTGGTGCTCCTCGGCCCCTCGGGATGCGGCAAGACGACGACCCTGCGGGCCATCGCCGGGCTGGAAACGCTCGACCGCGGGCGCGTCGTGATCGGCGGTCGCGACGTCACGGCCCTGCCGCCGGGCCGCCGTGGCATCGCGATGGTCTTCCAGTCCTACGCGGTCTTCCCGCACATGCGCGTCTACGACAACATCGTCTTCGGGCTGCGCATGCGGCACGTGCCCGACGACGAGCAGCGGCGGCGGGCGCAGGAGGCGGCGGAGCTGCTGCAGATCGCGCCCCTGCTGGAGCGCTATCCGGCACAGCTGTCGGGCGGCCAACGCCAGCGCGTGGCCGTGGCCCGCGCCATCGTGATTCAGCCGGACGTGCTGCTGATGGATGAGCCCCTCAGCAACCTCGACGCGCTCCTGCGCCTGCACATGCGGGCGGAGCTCAAGCGGCTGCACCGGGAGCTGCGCGCCACTACCGTGTACGTCACGCACGACCAGACCGAGGCCCTCAGCCTGGGCGACCGGATCGCCGTGATGAAGGAGGGCGAGATTGTGCAGTGCGCCTCGCCCACCCAGATCTACGACCGGCCGGCCAGCCGCTTCGTCGGCGGGTTCATCGGCACGCCGCCGATGAACTTCCTCGACGGTGTGCTGCGGGGCCACAACGGATCGGCCGCGGTGGAGACCGGCGGGGTGGCCGTCCCGGTCAGCCTGCCCGCCGCCGCGCCGTCCGCCGCCTCCGCCGTGACAGTCGGCATCCGCCCCGAGCACATCGAGGTCCTCGCGCACGCCCAGACCGGCGCGCTGCCCGCGGAGATCGTCGTCGCCGAGCCGGCCGGCGCCACGCAGCTCCTGACGGTGCAGTTCGCCGGCCAGCTGCTGAAGGTGACGGTGGCGGCCGACCTCGAGGTGCAGCCGGGGGCCCGCGTCTGGCTGCATCTCAACCCCGCTCGCATCCGCCTCATGGACCCTGCCACGGGCCAGGCGCTGCCCGCGTCATGAAGGAAAACCGCGGGCTGCTCGGACGGGCGGAAGCCGTCCTGCGGGGGAACGACGTGGACGGCGCGTACACGAAGCCGAGCCCCCGCCTGTATCCTCATCAGTGGAGCTGGGACAGCGCCTTCGCCGCGATCGGGTGGGCGCATCTGGACTGGATGCGGGCGGTGCGCGAGATCGACACGCTGCTGGCCGGCCAGTGGACCGACGGGATGCTGCCTCACATCCGGTACAATCCCGCGGTCACCGACTACGCGCCGGGACCCGAGTGGTGGCCCGCCGTGCCGGTGCGCAAGAGCGGCGAGATCACGAGCGGCATCAGTCAGCCCTATATCCTCGCGTCGGCGGCGTACCTGGTAGGCATGCTCGCTCCCGATGCGCGCAGCCGGCGCGGGCTGTGGGAAGGACGCTACGACGCACTCCGTGACGCGTTGCTGTACTTCCCTCGCCGCCGCACGGTGGGCGGAAGTCCGCTGATCGTCGTCGTCCACCCCTGGGAGAGCGGGCTCGACAACAGCCCGCGCTGGGACTTCGCCACCGGGCAGGGGCACCGTCCCTCGCGGCCGTACCGCCGCGTCGACACGACGATCGTGGATCCCTCGGCGCGCCCGACCGGGAAGGACTACGACCTCTACATGTACCTGGTCGAGCTGTTCGCCGCATCGCGCTACGATCTGGCCGCCTACCTTTCCCGGACTCCGTTCGCCGTCTACGACGCACTGTTCAACGCGGCCTGGCATCGCTCGGCTCTCGACCTGAACCGCATCGCCGCCGCGCTCGGGCGGCCCCCGGCCGTGGACGAGGCCGCGCTCCGGGCGTTCCGGGACGCCTATCACCGGACGCTGTGGGATGAGGGAGGATCGCTCTTCCGCGACTGGGACCTCCGCGCCGGCAGGCCGATCCCCGTGGACACGCTGGCGGGAGCGATCGCGATCTACGGCGGTCTCGTCGACGCCGCCCAGGCAGCCCGCATCCTGACACGGTACCGGGAACGCTGCCGGGGCTGCACGCCGCTCCCCTCGACGCCGCCCGATCAGGAGGGGTTCGATCCCGTCAAGTACTGGCGCGGCCCGGCCTGGGTGAACATGAACTGGATGGTCCTCCGCGGGCTGGAAGATCTCGGGCTGACCGGTCCGGCCGCGGAGCTGGCCCGGGAGACGGTGGCTCTGGTCGGGCGATCCGGCTTCAGCGAGTACTTCCACGCGCGCACGGGTGAAGCCGCCGGCGGGGGGGAGTTCACCTGGTCCGCCTCGCTCCTGATCGACCTGCTGAAGCGGCCGGTGGGGAGCTGACGGCGATGCGCGCGGTGGTGCAGCGCGTCAGCGGGGGCAGCGTCCGGGTCGGTGAGGAGACCGTCGGCCGGATCGGGCGAGGGTACGTCGTGCTGCTGGGCGTGCACGCCGCGGACACGGAGGCCGAGGCGCGGGCGCTCGCCGAGAAGGTCGCCAACCTGCGCATCTTCGACGATGACGCGGGCAAGCTCAACCGCTCGCTCCTCGACGTCGGGGGCGAGGTGCTCTCGGTGTCGCAGTTCACCCTCTACGGGAACACGGAGAAGGGGCGGCGCCCCAGCTTCCTGGATGCCGCCCCTCCCGAGCTCGCGGACGCGCTCTATCAGGTCTTCAACGACCGCCTGCGCGCCCTCGGCGTGCCGGTCTCGACCGGCCGCTTCCGGGCCGTGATGTCCGTCGAGATCCACAACGACGGGCCGGTGACGCTTCTCCTCGAGGTCCCTCCCCCTACTGGACGTTGAAGGACAGGCTCGGCGCGTTCCAGTTCAGCAGGGTGGTGCGCAGCGACCAGTCCAGCGTGTTGATCCGCGGCACCAGCGGGAAGGCCAGGCCGAACTGCCCCCGCGTGACGCTCGTCTGGACCGTTTTCCGGGCCTCGATGTGGCGTACCACGACGGAGGCCGGCGGATGGTTGGTGATCGTCATCGCGCCGAACACCTTCGCCGACATTTTGGTGAGGTTGGCGATGATCGTCAGCTTCGTGAGCCACTTCGTGGCCCCGCTCGGCAGCCCGAGGGTGAACCGCCGGCTCTGGGACCCCTTCACGCCGACGAAGGTCATCGGCAGGGGGGACCGCAGGGTGAACCTGCCCGTCTTGTCCACGACCTTCGACATGCCCTTGACGGCCACGACCGTTCCGGGCACGGTCGTGCCCTCGACGGTGACGATGTTCGTGCCGCTTCCGGCGTACTTCACGCTCACCTGCATCGGCAGCGACGCCTGGGCGCCCGCCTGGCTTGCCAGCGCCAGGACCAGACCCAGCGCGATCATGATGTACCGCATGACCGTACCTCCCACCTCGCGTGTCTCCGTACGACATGATACGGCCGCCGAAAGGGATGAGTTCAACCGACTTTCGGCGGTCTCCTTGAATTGACAGAGGGGGCGCCGGTGTTATACTGCTGCCTAGCAGGCGATGACGAGGCCGAGTAGGCCGTCGTCGGTCGACGAGAGAGGGGAGAGCTCGGTGGGATCTCCCCCGACCGACCGGCTGAAGACCCCCTCCGAGCTGCCGCCCGAAGGCGAGTAGGGCCGGCCGGATCCTCCCCGTGACGGAGGTGCGAGCGCCGCCGGGCCCTGTGGTCCGGTGGAACCAGGGTGGAACCGCGGGTGCGCCCCGTCCCGATGTGGACGAGGGCGCTTTGTATTTGGAGGGGCGACGATGGCACGGATCAGCGTGACGCTGCCGGACGGCAGCCGCAGAGAGTACGACCGGGGTGTGACGCTCGCCCGCGTGGCGAAGGACGCCGGGGCGGGGGACGCGCTCGCCGCGAAGGTGAACGGGACGGTGCGGGATCTGGCCGTCCCCCTTCAGGGAGACGCCAGCGTCGAGCTCCTTACCTTCGAGCAGCCCGAGGGCCGCGAGGTCTACTGGCACTCATCGAGCCACCTGATGGCCCAGGCCGTGAAGGAGCTGTTCCCGGAGGCCAAGCTGGCCATCGGGCCGCCGATCGAACAGGGCTTCTACTACGACATCGACATCGGGCGGCCGTTCGGACCCGAAGATCTGGAGCGGATCGAGGCCCGCATGCGCGAGCTGGCCGCTAAGGATCAGCCCATCGAGCGGGTCGAGCTGCCCCGCGACGAGGCGATCCGCATGTACGAGCGCTCCGGGGAGAAGTACAAGGTCGAGCTGCTGCGCCAGGACATCCCCGACGCCCAGGTCTCCTTCTACCGGCAGGACAGCTTCCAGGACATGTGCCGCGGGCCGCACCTGCCGCGCACGGGGCTGATCAAGGCGATCAAGCTCCTCAGCACGGGCGGCGCCTACTGGCGCGGGGACGAGCACCGGGAGATGCTCTCGCGCATCTACGGGATCACCTTCCCCCGCCAGGAGCAGCTGGATGAGTTCGTGCACATGCTCGAGGAGGCGAAGCGGCGCGACCACCGCCGGCTGGGCCGCGAGCTGAAGCTCTTCACCTTCACGGAGGAGGTGGGGCAGGGGCTGCCGCTGTGGCTGCCGCGCGGGGCGACGGTGCGCCGCATCCTCGAGGACTACATCATGGAGACCGAGCGCCGGTACGGCTATCAGCACGTCTATGCTCCCGACCTGGCGTCCTCGACGCTGTACAAGATCTCCGGCCACTGGGAGCACTTCCGCGAGAACATGTACCCGCCCATGAAGCTGGAGAACGAAGAGCTGGTGCTCAAGCCGATGAACTGCCCGCACCACATCATGATCTACAAGCAGGAGCAGCACAGCTACCGCGACCTGCCGGTGCGGATCGCCGAGCTCGGCCGGATGTACCGGTACGAGCGGTCCGGCACCCTGACCGGGCTGCACCGGGTGCGCTCCATGACGCTGAACGACGCGCACATCTTCTGCACGCTGGAGCAGATCAAGGATGAGGTGGCGTCCGTGGTGCGCCTCATCCACGAGGTGTACCGCGACCTGAAGATCACCGAGTTCAAGAACGAGCTGGCCCTGCACGATCCGGCGGACAAGGCGGGCTTCTTCCCGGATGAGCAGCTCTGGGCGACGGCGGAGCGGATGCTGCACGAGGTCCTGGACGACCTCGGCCTGCAGTACACGCCGGTCGTGGGGGACGCGGCCTTCTACGGCCCCAAGCTGGACGTGCAGGTGCGCACGGCCACGGGCAAGGAGGAGAGCCTCTCCACGATCCAGCTCGACTTCCTCCTGCCGCAGCGGTTCCAGCTGGAGTACATCGCCGAGGACGGGAAGGCGCACACGCCGGTGATGATCCACCGCGCGATCATCAGCACGCTGGAGCGGATGATGGCCTTCCTGATCGAGTCCTACGTCGGCGACTTTCCGCTGTGGCTGGCGCCCGAGCAGGCGCGCGTCCTGCCGATCGCCGCGCGGCATCTGGACTACGCGCGGCAGGTGAGGGTCCGCCTCGCCGGCCAGGGGTTCCGCGTCGAGCTGGACGAGAGCAACGAGCGGATGGGCTACAAGGTCCGGCGCGGCGAGGTCGAGCATGTGCCGTACCTGCTGGTGGTGGGCGACAAGGAAGCCGCTTCCGGAGCGGTCTCGGTGCGCGCCCGGGGGCAGGGCGACCTTGGGCCGATGGCCGTCGAGCAGTTCGCGGCGCGGCTGGCCGAGCAGGTGGCTTCCAAGAACTGACCGGCACGACTGACCCGCCCGGGGCATGGCAGCGCTGCGGTCCTCCCGTCAGAGTCGGGGGCGGGAGGACCGCTGTGCATCGACCCGTCGTCGTTCTGGCCTGCGCGTTCGCCGTGGGGATCGCCCTCTCGCGGACGCTGCCTCTCTCCCTTGAGGAGTGGCTGGTGATCGCCGTGCTCGTCCTGGCGGCCGCCGGCGGCCTGCTCTCGCTCGGCCGGGACGCGGTCCTCCCCCTGACAGCGGCGGCGATGTGCGCCGGGGCCCTTGTCTTCCTCTATGACGCCCGCCCGCCGCCGCACGATCCCTTTCTCGAACTGGACGGGCGGCGGGTCATCCTGACCGGCGTCGTCGCCCAGCCGCCGCTCCGCCGCGGCGACCGCCTGCGCGTGGTGATCGCGGCGGAGGCGATCGGGACGGGGGAAGGCGTGCGCTCGGTCCGCGGCCGGGTGATCGTCAGCCTGCGGCCGGCCGGCGAGACTGTGCGCTACGGCGATCTGGTCCGGGTCACGGGCCGGCTGGTGCGGCCGCCGGATCCGGGCAATCCAGGCGAGTTCTCCTACCGCGACCATCTGGCCGCGCAGGGGATCCGTGCCGCGCTGACGCTCCGCCGGGGCGATGCCGTGCGCGTCCTCGCGCGGGAGCGCGGCCATCCGGTCCTGGCGGGGATCTACGCGATCCGGGACCGGGTCGCCCGTGTCTTCACAGCCGCCCTGCCGGGCCCGCGCGGAGCGCTGCTGCTCAGCCTGCTGCTGGGGGACGACGGAGCCCTGGGTTCCGGGACGACCAACGTCTTTGCGCGGGCGGGCCTGCTGCACGTGCTGGTGGTCTCGGGCACGCAGGTGGCGTTGGTGATGGGGATGGTAGTGTGGCTGGCGCGCCTGCTGCGGGCGCCGCCCCTCCCGGCCGCGATCGCCTCCGCGCTGGCCGTCGTGGGCTTCGCCCTGATGACGGGCTGGGCGCCCTCGGTGGCCCGCGCCGCGATCATGGGCGTCATCGGCGCGTCCGCCCTGGCCGGGGGCCGCGTCTACGACGTGACGGCCGCGCTCGCCGTGGCGGCCCTCGGGCTGCTGGCGTCCTCGCCGTTCCTGCTCCTCGACGTCGGGTTCCAGCTCTCGTTCACAGCGACGTGGGCACTCGTCTACGTCGCGCCTGCGCTCCGGCCCCACCTCCGCCGCCTGCCGGGTCCTGCGGCGTCCCTCGTCGCCGTGAGCGTGTCCGCCCAGGTCGCGGTGATGCCGGTGCTGGCCTACCACTTCCAACAGGTGTCGGTGGCATCGTTCGCGGCGAACCTCATCGTGGTCCCCCTGGTGGGCCTCCTCGTGCCGGCCGGGTTCGCCGCGGCGGCCCTCGCGCTCATGCTCCCGCCGGCGGCCGCGGTCGTCCTCGCACCGCTCGCCCCGCTGTTGGACCTGATCCACCTTCTGGCGCGGTTCTTCTCCGGATTGCCGGGGGCGGCGATCCCGGTGTTTCCGCCGTCGCTGCCGCTGATCGCCGTCTTCTACCTCATCCTCTCAGGAGCAGTAGAGGTGCTGCGAGGCCGGTTCCGCTTCCGCCGTTCCGCCGCGGCCGCGGGCGCCCTGGCCGTCCTGGCGCTGTTGATCTGGGGGCGGGTCCTCGCGGGCGGCCCGGCGCTGCTCGCGGTGGCCGTCCTCGACGTCGGGCAGGGAGATGCCATCCTGCTCCGCAGTCCCTCGGGGCAGACGGTGCTGATCGACGGGGGCGGGGAGGTGGAGGGGGGCCGCGCCACGGGCTACGACGTGGGGGCCCGGCGGGTGGTACCGGCACTGCGGCATCTGGGCGTGCGGCGGCTCGACCTCGTGATCCTTTCCCATCCGCACGAAGACCATGCCGGAGGACTCGTTGCCGTCCTGCAGAACTTCAGGGTGGGTCTGGTCCTGGACAGCGGGCTGGCGCACGCGGGGCCGTCCTATGCGCGCCTGCGGGAGCTCGCCGCCGCGCGCGGTGTTCCCGTCCGTCCGGCCCGGCGGGGTATGCGGATCGATCTGGGGGACGGCGTGACCGCCGCCGTGCTGCTCCCCGAGGAGCCGCTGATCACCGGATCGGGCTCGGACCCCAACCTCAACTCGGTCGTCGTGCGGATCACCTACCACCGCGTCGGCGCGCTCTTCACGGGGGACATGGAAGCGCTGAACGAATCGCAGCTGCTCGCCCTGGGCGACGATCTCCGCAGCACCATCCTGAAGGTCGCCCACCACGGCGGCAGCACGGGCACGACGGAGGCGTTCGTGGACGCCGTGCGGCCCGCCGTCGCGGTGATCTCCGTCGGTGCGGTGAACCCCTTCGGCCATCCCCACCCCCGCACCCTCGACGTCCTCGAGGAGTGGGGCGCGGCGGTCTACCGGACCGACCGCGACGGCGCGGTGCTCATCCACACCGACGGCCGCCGGGTGGCCGTGCGCACGGTGCGGCGTTGACGATGGCGCAGAGCGGCGCGCACGTCTACCTGCTCCTGGGCGAGGAGGATCTCCTCGCCGACCAGGCCCTCGCCGCGCTCCTCGACCGCCTCGTACCCCCTGCCGAGCGCGACCTCAACCTCGACGTCGTGCGGGCGGACGAGGTTCCGATGAGCGACCTCATCACGCTGGTCGACACACTGCCGTTCTTCGGCCAGCGCCGCGCGGTCGTGGTGAAGGACGCCGACCTGTGGAAGCCCGCCGAGCAGGAGCGCCTGGCCGACTACCTCGACCGCGGCGCGCCGCCCTCGGCGCTGATCCTCGTCGCCGCCCAGCTGGACCGCCGGCGGCGCCTCTATGCGGCGGTCCGCAAGATGGGGGAGATCCAGGAGTTCCCCCGCCTCACCATGCGCCAGCTCCCGGCCTGGATCACCGAGCGGGTGCGCAAGGAAGGCCGGCGCATCGATCCCGATGCGGTGGAAGCGCTCATCGCGCTCGTCGGCCCGGGGCTGCGCCAGCTGACCCTGGAGCTGGAGAAGCTGTTCGCTTACGTGGAGAGCCTGGAGCGCATCACGCGCAAGGACGTGGAGGCGGCCGTGAGCCGCCTGTCGGAGAGCACCATCTTCATGATGGTCGATGCGATCGGGCAGCGCCGGCCGGGGGACGCCCTGCGCGCCCTGGACGATATCCTGCGGGAGGAAGCGGCGCCCTACGTGCTGTTCATGATCGCCCGGCAGTTCCGGATCCTCATGCGGGCGAGCATCCTGCGCGCGCGGAAGAAACCGTTCAGCGTGATCCAGGAAGCGGTGGGGCTGCCGCCGTACGTGGCGCGGAAGATCATGGAGCAGGTGGACAACTTTCCGCCCGGGGCCTTCCCGGCGATCTTCGCGCGGCTGGCCGAGGCCGACCGGGCGATCAAGACCGCGGGCCACAGCCGCCTGGCTCTCGAGACGCTGATCGCTTCGCTGTGTCTGCCGCAGCCCGCCGCCGCCGGAGCCGGCTCCTGACAGATCAGACGGCGCCGGTCTTTCCCGCCGTCCGGCGCAGCCGCGCCACCAGGCGGGACTTCCGCCGCGCGGCGGTGTTCTTGTGGATCTTCCCGGCGCCCGCGGCTTTGTCCAGCGCCGCGATCGCATCCTGCAGCGCCTCCGGGGTGGAGGCCTGCTTCGCCAGCGTGCGCAGGCGGGAGCTGACCGCCTGGTTCTGCTGGCGGCGCTTCTCCGACTTGCGCTTGTTCTTCAACCCTGACTTGGACCGCTTGGCCACCGCGAACCTCCTGGGATGACGGACGGGAGACCGGACGCTATCCTAGCACAGGGGCGCGGGCCGGACAAGCAACGGGGCCCCATCTCCGGCGCTCTGGCCCGCGCGGCGACACTGATGGCCGGAGCAACGGTCCTCAGCCGGCTGCTCGGTCTCGTACGCGAGGTGGTGGCCGCGGCGCTCTTCGGCGCCACCAGCGCGAAGGCCGCCTACGTCATCGCCTACTACGTTCCGTTCTTCGTGCAGCGCCTGCTGCTCGGGGGCACGCTCAGCATCGTCTTCATCCCCACGATCAGCCGCTACCTGGCCCGGGGCGAGACCGGCGAGGCCCGGGCGGTCTCCGCCAACCTGTTCACCCTGGTGCTGCTCCTGGGGCTGGGCATGGCCGCGGTGGGGCAGCTCATCGCGCCGCTGCTCGTGCCCCTGGCCGCGCCGGGATTCGCCGCCGAGCCCGGGCTGATCGCGCTGGCCGTCCGCCTCACCCGCATCATCTTCGTGGCGATGGTTTTCCTCGCGCTGTCGGTGTTCGTGACGGGCTTCCTGCAGGCGCACGAATCGTTCACCGTGCCGGCGGCCGCGCCGCTCGTCTTCAACGCCGTGATCATCGCCGGGACGCTGCTCCTCGGCGTGCGGTACGGGATCGAAGGGCTGGCCGTGAGCTGGGTCCTCGGCACGGCGGCGCAGTTCCTCGTGCAGCTGCCCGCGGCCCGGGCCCGGGGGCTGCGCTTCGGCCGCCCGAATCTTCGCCACCCCGCGGTGGCCGGCCTGGGCCGGCTGGCCGTGCCGGCGATGCTGGGGCTCGCGGTGATCGAGATCAACGCCTACGTCGGGCGATTCTTCGCCTCATTCATCCCCCCCGCGGCGAACGCCAACGCCGTCGCGGTGCTCGATTACGCCTACGAGGTCGTGCAGGCTCCGGCGGGAATCTTCGCGATCTCCATCGCCACGGCGATCTTCCCCCTGCTGTCCGCCCACGCCGCGACGGGCTCCCGTGGCGAGCTGCGCGCGGCGGCGATGCTCGCCCTGCGCACCCTGCTGGTGATCATCCTGCCGGTGGCCGCCTTCGCCGTGGTCCTGCGCGAGCCCCTCATCCGGCTGCTGTTCGAGCGCGGTCTGTTCACGGGTGGGGCGACGGCCGCCGTGGCCTCCGCCATGGCGGCGTACGCGCTCGGCCTGCCCGCGGTCGCGGCCTACTACGTGCTGACCCGCGCCTACTACGCGCTGCATGACATGGCCACCCCCGTGCGGATCGGGGCCGGGATGATCCTGCTCAACGCCCTCCTCGACTATCTGTTCATGCGGTGGTGGGGCGCGAGCGGGATCGCCCTCGCCACGTCGGTGGTGGCTACCGCGAACACCGGCGCGCTTCTCTACGTGCTGCGCCGGCGGCTGGAGGGGATCGAGGGCCGGCGCGTCGGCTCCACGCTGCTGCGGGCCGGGGCGGCGGCGTTGCTCAGCGCCGGGGTCATGGCCGTCGCGGCGCGGGCCGTCGGGCCGGGGACGGTGCTGCCCCTGGCGGCGGGCGGGGCCGCCGGGGCGGCGGCGTACGTGCTGCTGTCGAAGCTGCTCCGCGTGGAGGAGCTGGGCGGGGCCTGGGGCATGATCACACGGCGGAGAGGGGCCGTGCGTTGACACCCGGAAAATCCGGGTGGTATCGTTACGGCAGGCCGTTAGCACTCCGCTGACCCGAGTGCTAAGAGGTGGGGCCCGTGCTCGAGCTGGACGCGCGCAAGCAGGAGATCCTCAGGGCGGTCATCCACACATACGTGACCGAGGCCGAGCCCGTCGGCTCGGAGCGGATCGTGCAGTTCCTCCGCGCCCGGGTCAGCCCGGCGACGATCCGCAACGAGATGGCGGCGCTCGAGGAGCTCGGCGTCCTGATGCACCCGCACACCTCCGCCGGCCGTGTGCCCACCGACCAGGGATATCGCCTCTACGTGGATCTGCTGCTGCGCGAAGAGCAGCCCAGCCACCGCGAGCGCACCCGCCTGCGGCGCCTCCTCGGCGAGCACGAGGAGGTCGACCGGCTGGCCGGCGCCGTGGCGCACGCGCTGGCCTCCGTCACCGACTACGCCTCGGTGGTCAGCGCCCCGCTGCCCGAGCGGCAGCTGTTCAAGCACCTGCACTTCATCCCCCTCGGCTCCACACAGGTCATGGCTGTGATCGTGACCGACGGCGGCGGGATCCACGGCCGCGCCTTCGACGCCCGCGAGCGCCTCGAGCCGGAAGCGCTGGACCGCCTTTCCCGCGTCGTCAGCCAGGCGCTGCAGGGGTACGCCCTCGACGAGATCACGGAGGATCTGCTGGCGCGGATGGTGGACGAGGCGGCCTGGCAGCAGCGCATCCTCCTTGCCATCCTGGAGTGGCTGCGCGAGCGGCTGCGCGCGGCGGCCGCGCGGCGCGTCTACATCGAGGGCGCCGCGAACATCCTCAAACAGCCGGAGTTCCGGGACGCGCGGGCGGCCGGCCTGGTGCTGGCCGCGCTCGAGGACGAGCATGTCGTCGCCGAGCTGCTGGCCGCCGCTCCCGAGCGGGACGTCTGGGTG
Source organism: bacterium (assembly GCA_035763845.1). GTDB lineage: Bacteria > Sysuimicrobiota > Sysuimicrobiia > Sysuimicrobiales > Kaftiobacteriaceae > Kaftiobacterium. Next base: position 19,161 of record DASUAK010000022.1, read on the forward strand.
ACGATCGGCAGCGAGCACCGCCGCGAGGAGCTGCGGGGCACCAGCGTCGTGGCCGCGCCCTACACGATGCATGGCCACGTGGCCGGGGCCCTCGGCATCGTCGGGCCGACGCGGATGCGCTACGGGCGCGCCATCGCCCTCGTCCGCTACCTCGCGCTCAGCCTCGGCGAGATCCTCGGCGAGACGTCGTAACCGATGCGCGACTACTACGCCGTCCTGGGCATCGGTCGCACGGCATCCCAGGACGAGATCAAGCAGGCCTTCCGGCGCCTCGCCCGCGAGCATCACCCCGACGTCAAGAAGGACGATCCCCAGGCGGACGAGCGGTTCAAGGAGATCAACGAAGCCTATCAGATCCTGAGCAACCCGGAGGCCCGCGCGCAGTACGACCGCTTCGGCACGGTCCAGCCCGGCGCGATGCGGGACAGCGGCTTCGGTCCGTTCGAGGATATCTTCGACATGTTCTTCGGGCGGCGCGGCCGGACCTCACCAGACGCGCCGGAGCGGGGCAGCGACCTGCGCTACGATCTCGAACTCACCCTCGAAGAGGCGGCTTCCGGCGTCGAGAAGACGATCGAGGTCGCCCGCCTGGAGACCTGCGCGTCGTGCTTCGGCACCGGCGCCGAGCGCGGCTCCGTTCCTGAAACCTGCGGCGCGTGCCGCGGGGCGGGCGAAGTCCGCTACTCGCAGCGCACGGTGTTCGGCTCGTTCACCCAGATCGGTCCCTGCTCCACCTGCGGCGGGACCGGGAAGGTCATCCGCGATCCCTGCCGGACCTGCGGCGGGAGCGGCCGGGCCGAGGCCGCGCGCTCGCTCTCGGTGAAGGTGCCCGCGGGCGTGGACACGGGGATGCGACTGCGCCTGGCGGGGGAGGGCGAGAGCGGCGCCCGCGGGGGCGAGCGGGGCGACCTCTACGTCTTCATCCACCTGCAGCCGCATCCCGTCTTCGAGCGGCGCGGGCGGGACCTCTTCACTGCGGTCCCCGTCTCCATCGCGCAGGCCGCCCTGGGGGACGAGGTGGAGATCCCGACCCTGGACGGGCGGGTCACGCAGGCCGTCCCGCCGGGGGTGCAGCCGGGCGCCCGGCTCACGCTGCGGGGGAAGGGCATGCCCGATCCGCGCGGCGGCCGGGGCGACCTCCACGTGCGCCTGGACGTACGGGTGCCTACGGACCTGTCCGACGCCGAGCGCAAGGCGCTGCTCGCGTTCGCGCAGCTGCGCGGCGAGCAGGTGAAGCCCCAGCGCAAGAAGCTCTCCGCCAAGGTCAAAGACCTCCTCCAGTGAAGTGGCTGGAGATCACCGTCACCACGGCGCGCGAAGCCGCCGAGGCGGTGTGCGACATCCTGCTGGCGTCCCGCGGCGGCGGCGTCGCTGAGGACGCCGCTCCGCCGGGGCTCGCCCGGCTGCGCGGCTATCTGCCCGCCGGCCCGGCCGCCGAGGCCAGCGTGGCCGCCATCACCTCCAGCGTGCGCGCGCTCGGCCGCTTCGGTCTGGATCCGGGGCCCGCCGCGGTGGAGGTGCGGGAGATCGAGGACGAGGATTGGGCCCACGCCTGGAAGGCGCACTTCAAGCCGTTCGCGGTGGGGCGCTTGTGGATCACGCCGACGTGGGACCGCTCGCCGCCGCCGGAGGGGGCGGTGGTGGTCGAGATCGATCCCGGGATGGCCTTCGGGACCGGGCTGCACCCCTCCACGCAGATGTGCCTGGACGTCCTCGACGCGCGGGTGCGCGGCGGCGAGAGGGTGTTCGACGTCGGCACGGGCTCGGGCATCCTGGCCATCGCGGCGGCGAAGCTGGGGGCCGCGTCCGTCCTGGCGCGGGATGACGACCCCGTCGCGGTGGCGGTGGCGCGGAGCAACGCCGCCTACAACCGCGCGGCCGATCGGGTGACCGTCGAGGAGGGCGACCTGCTGGCCGGCGTGCGCGACCAGGCCGACGCCGTCCTCGCCAACCTCACCGCCGGCGCGCACCTTGTCTTCCTCCCGCGGGCCCGCCCCGCGCTGCGGCCGCGCGGGTGGCTCGCGGCTTCGGGGATCGTCGCCCCACGCCTCGCCGCGGTCGAGGCGGCGTCGCGCGAGGCCGGATTCACCGTGCTGCAGATTCTGGAGAGCGGCGAGTGGCGCTGCCTCGTCCTGGGAGCTGAGTAGCGCCGATGCGCCGCTTCTTCGCCCCGGAAGGCGAGCGCGAGGGATGGATCACCCTCCGCGGCCGTGAAGCGCACCACCTGGCGGTGGTGCTGCGTCTGCGGCCGGGGGAGTCGGTGATCGCCGTCGACGCGGCCGGCCGCGAGCATGTCGTCCGCCTCACCGCCGTGGGCCCGGAGGAGGCGCGGGGCGAGGTGCTCGAGACCCGGCCGGGGACGGCGGTCGCGGTCGACGTCGTCCTCGTCCAGGGCGTGCCCAAGGGTTCGAAGATGGACGACATCGTCCGAATGGGCACCGAGCTCGGCATCGCCGAGTTCATCCCCGTGCTGACGAAGCGCACCGTGGCGGAGGGCCGCGGGCGTGCGGAGCGCTGGCGGCGCATCGCGGTCGAGGCGGCGAAGCAGAGCCGCCGGGCCGGCGTGCCGGAGGTGCTCGACCCGATGCCGTTCGCATCCGCCCTGGATCATCTGGCCGGCGCGGATCTCATCCTGCTGCTGTGGGAGGGCGAGCGGACGCGGTCGCTGGGGGACGTCCTGCGGGACGCCGCCCCCCGCCGGGTGGCCGTGCTTGTCGGTCCCGAAGGGGGATTCGACGAGGCCGAGGTGCGTGAGGCGGCCGGCCGGGGCGCCGTGCCCGTCACCCTGGGTCCGCTGATCCTCCGGACGGAGACCGCGGGGATGGCCGCCGCCGCGATGGTACTTTACGAACTGACCCTCCGGCGCGTATAATCCGCTGAGAACCGTACGACACGTTCGCGACCATTAACGGTACCCCGGGAGGGACCATGGCGCGCGCAGGCCGGCCGTCCTCATCGCACGGAGCCCGCATCCCCGGGCTCCGTTTTTCATGACCGCTTTCCTCGTGCTGGAAGACGGGGCCGTCTTCCCCGGCCGCCGCATCGGCGTCCCCGACGGCGGCGCCGGCGAGGTCGTCTTCACCACCAGCATGACCGGCTACCAGGAAGTCCTCAGCGACCCCAGCTACCGCGGCCAGATCGTGACGATGGCCTACCCGCTGATCGGCAACTACGGTTTCAGCGCGGAGGCCTGGGAGGCTGAGGGCCCGCACGTCGCGGGCTTCGTCGTCCGGCATGACCACGCCGGGTTGGACGGCTTCCTCCGCGAGGCGGAGGTGAGCGGGCTGGCCGGCGTCGACACCCGGGCCCTCGTCCTGCACCTCCGCACGCACGGCCTGCGGCGCGGGGTGATCGCCGACAGCCCCGGCCCGGAGGCGGTCCGCCGTGCCGCGGCGGTCGTACCGCCCGGGATGCGGGACCTGGTCGGCGAGGTCTCCTGCCGGGAGACCCGGCGCCTGCCCGGCCCCGGCCCCCGGATCGCCCTGATCGACTGCGGGGTGAAGGCGGGGATCGTCCAGGCCCTTCGCCGCCGCGGCTGCGAGGTCGTCCTGGTGCCGCACGACGCGGCACCGGCGGCGGTGGAGGCCCTCGATCCGGCAGGCGTCCTCGTCTCGAACGGTCCGGGCGACCCCGCGGTGCTGGCTTCCACGATCGCGACCGTGCGCGCTCTGGTGGAGCGCGTGCCGCTGATGGGCATCTGCCTGGGCCACCAGCTCCTCGCCCTGGCCCTGGGCGGCCGTACATATAAGATGAAGTTCGGCCACCGCGGCAGCAACCAGCCGGTGCGGGAGGCATCGAACGGCCGTGTGATGATCACGACCCAGAACCATGGCTACGCGGTGGACCCGGCGCTCCCCCCGGACGTCGAGATCACCCATCTGAACCTGAACGACCACACCGTGGAGGGGCTCCGTCACCGCGAGCTCCCCGCCTTCTCCGTGCAGTTCCATCCCGAAGGTCGCCCGGGTCCTGGCGACGCCGAGGAGCTGTACGACCGGTTCCTGGCGATGGCGGACGAGGGGACGCATGCCGGCTCGCGCTGACCTGCGCAAGGTCCTCGTCATCGGCTCCGGGCCGATCGTCATCGGGCAGGCCGCCGAGTTCGACTACTCCGGCACGCAGGCCTGCCGGGCGCTCTCAGAGGAAGGCATCGAGGTCGTCCTCGTCAACAGCAACCCCGCCACGATCATGACCGACGTCGAGGTGGCCGACCGCGTCTACGTCGAGCCGCTGCTGCCCTCGTTCCTGGAGCGCATCATCGAGCGCGAGCGTCCGGACGGGCTGCTCGCCACACTGGGCGGCCAGACCGGACTCAACCTCGCCCTGGCGCTCGCCGAGGACGGCGTGCTGGAGCGCTTCGGGGTGGAGCTGCTCGGCACGCCGATCGAGGCGATTCGCACGGCCGAAGACCGCGAGAAGTTCCGCGAGGCGATGCTGCGGCTCGCGCAGCCTGTTCCGCCCGGTCAAACGGCAACGACCGTGGGCGCATGCCTGCAGGCCGCCGCCGACATCGGTTACCCGGTGGTCGTCCGGCCCGCCTTCACCCTCGGTGGAACCGGCGGGGGCATCGCCTACAGCGCCTCAGAGCTGGCCGAGATCGCCGGCGTGGGCCTGCAGAGCAGTCCCATCCACCAGGTGCTGATCGAGCGCTGCGTGCTCGGCTGGAAGGAGATCGAGTACGAGGTGATGCGCGATGCCGCGGGGACGGCGATCACCGTCTGCAACATGGAGAACATCGACCCGATGGGCGTGCACACCGGCGACAGCATCGTGGTCGCGCCCTCGCAGACCCTCGACGACATCGACTACCAGCGCCTGCGCACCGCGGCCCTGCGCATCATCGCGGGGCTCGGCATCGCCGGCGGCTGCAACATCCAGTTCGCGCTCGATCCCCGGGGCCGGGACTACTACGTGATCGAGGTGAACCCCCGCGTCTCCCGCTCCTCGGCGCTCGCCAGCAAGGCCACCGGCTACCCGATCGCGCGGACGGCGGCGAAGATCGCCGTGGGGCTGCATCTGGACGAGATCCGCAACCGCGTCACCGGCGCCACGACCGCGGCCTTCGAGCCGGCGCTCGACTACGTCGTGGCGAAGATCCCGCGGTGGCCGTTCGATAAGTTCCCCGAGATGGACCGGCGGCTCGGCACGCAGATGAAGGCCACCGGCGAGGTGATGGCGATCGGCCGGACCCTGCCCGAGGCGCTGCTGAAGGCGCTGCGGTCCCTCGACGGGCCCGGGCGCGGCCTGCTGTGGCCGGACGCCGCCTCGTGGAGCGAGACCGAGCTGGACGGTCGGATCGCCGAGCCGAGCGATCTCCGCCTCTTCGCCGTGGCGGAGGCGCTGCGGCGGGGCCGCCCGCGCGAGGCGGTCGCCGCGCGCACGCACATCGATCCGTACTTCATCGGGCAGGTGGAGGAGATCGTGGCCTGCGAGCGGGCCCTGGCGCACGGCACGGTATCGCTCGCGGACGCGAAGCGGCTCGGGCTCCCCGACGCCGCCATCGCGGCGATCACCGGCGAGGCCGAGGATGCGGTCCGGGCCCGGCGGCAGGCCGAGGGGATCCGGCCCGTCTTCAAGGTCGTCGACACCTGCGCCGGCGAGTTCCCGGCGCAGACGCCGTACTTCTACTCGACCTACGAGACGGAGGACGAGGTGCCCGCGGCCGTCCGGCCGCGCGTGGTCGTGCTCGGCTCCGGCCCCATCCGCATCGGCCAGGGCATCGAGTTCGACTACGCCACCGTGCACGCCGTGAAGGCGCTGCGGGAGGCCGGCTACGAGGCGGTCATCGTCAACAACAATCCGGAAACGGTGAGCACCGACTTCGACATCTCGGACCGCCTGTACTTCGAACCGCTCACGCTGGAGGACGTTCTGCACGTGGTCGAGCGCGAGCGGCCGCTGGGCGTGCTGGTGCAGTTCGGCGGGCAGACCGCGATCAACCTGGCCGGCCCGCTGGCCGCGGCCGGGGTGCGCGTGCTGGGCACGGCGGTGGACGCCCTCGACGTCTCGGAGGACCGGGAGAAGTTCTACGACCTGCTCCGGCGGCTCGACGTCCCGTGCCCGGAGGGCGGCGCCGTGACCTCGGTCGCCGGGGCGCGCGGGCTCGTGGCCCGTATCGGCCTTCCCGTGCTGGTGCGGCCGTCGTACGTCCTGGGGGGGCGGGGGATGGAGGTCGCCGCCACGGAGGAGGCCGCGGCCGCGGCGGCGGTCAAGGCGCTGCGCGCCGGTCCCGGCTATCCGGCGCTGATCGATCGGTACGTCGCGGGGATGGAGCTCGAGCTGGATGCGATCGGGGACGGTGAGAGCGTGCTGATCCCGGGGATCATGGAGCACGTCGAGCGCGCCGGCGTGCACTCCGGCGACAGCGTCGCGGTCTTCCCGGGCCAGCACGTACCGCCGTCCGTCGCCGAGCGGGCGATCGAGATCGCGGCGCTGCTCTCGCGGGCCCTCGGCGTGCGGGGCTTCCTCAACGTCCAGTACGTGTACGACGGCCGCGCGCTCTACGTCCTCGAGGCCAACCTGCGCAGCAGCCGGACCGTGCCCTTCGTCAGCAAGGCGGTCGGCGTGCCGCTCGTGCAGATCGCCACGCGGGTGATGCTCGGGGACGCCCTCGCCGACCTGGGCTTCTCCGGCGTGCACCGCCTGGCCGCCCCGCCGCGGGTGGCCGTCAAGGCGCCGGTGTTCTCGATGGAGAAGCTGGGGCGGGCCGAGTCCGCCGTGGGCCCGGAGATGAAGTCCACCGGCGAGGTGATGGGGATCGACGCCGACCCCGGCGCGGCGATGCTCAAGGCGCTGACCGCCTCGGGCATCCTCATCCGGGAGCGCTCCGTCCTGGCGGCGCTCGCCGACAGCGACAAGCCGCAGGCCGGCGAGGTCTTCGCCGCGTTCGCGCGCGCGGGCCTGCGGCTCTTCGCCACACCTGCCACCGCGGCGGCGCTGCGGGCGGCCGGCCTGCCGGTCGTTGACGTCAACCCGGAAGATCCATTCGCCTCGCATGCCATCGGTCTGGTGGTGAACACGCCGACCCGCGGCGGGGACTCGGGCCGCGACGGATTCCGCCTGCGCCGCCAGGCCCTCGCGCGGCGCATCCCCTGCCTGACCTCCCTCGACACGGCGCGCGCCCTGGCCGAGGTCTTGAGCCTCGATCCCGAACGCCTTGCCGTGGAGCCCCTCGCCGGCCGGCCGCTCCAATAACCCATGAGGCCACCTCGAAGTTCCAACAGTCTTCTCGCGTGGGAGTCTGTTCGTCTGGGCGTTTCACTCGCGGGGGCACATCGCTTGGCCGCTTCCAGCGCGGATGATGGTTACAGATGGAACGCTCTCGCCGGTGCTGGAGGGAAGGTGCCTCCTTCGACCTCCCGGACCAGCTGCCGGAGGACGTCACGGGCACGGTCCGCCTGGTCCCGCGAGATGTGCTTCAGACGTTCGGCCTCTTCGAACTCGTCCTCGTCGAGCACGATGACAGCGCCGTCGGGCTCGATCCACAGATCGAGGAAGAGATCGACGACGGGCTCGAGCGTGGCGGGATCGGCCCCCGTCCACCGCACCGGCTCGAGCACGTCCACGTAGTAGCCGGTCCACGTGCCGTCGGGGCGGTACACGCGGCCGACGTCGTAGGGCCGGTCCTTGAACAGGAACCAGATCCCCCAGTACCCGCGGTCGAGGACCACCTCGCCGCGCCGGCGCAGCGGCTGCGACGGCGCGTACTCCACCGCCGACACGAGCAGGTCGTCCCCGGCCTCGAGCAGCAGCGATCGGAGTTCCGCACGCCGATCCGGCGGGCGGATGTAGGTCACGGTGATCTCCCCTTTGACACGCCGGGACGGGATCAAGGGTTGCATGTTTATTCATCACTTTGGTATGATTATTCGCACACCTGCTTGGCGCGGAGGAACGGCGTGACGATTCGGGCCAGCATCATCGGCGCATCGGGATACGGCGGGGGGGAGCTGGTGCGCCTGCTCGCCGGCCACCCGGAGGTGGCCCTCGCGCACCTCACCGCGGAGACGCGCGCCGGCGAGGCGATGGCCGACCTGTATCCGAACCTGCGGGGCTTCACCGCCGCGGTCACGGAGCCCGCCGACGCCGCGGCGATCGCCCGCGACTCCGACGTCGTCTTCATTGCGTTGCCGAACGGGCGGGCGATGGAGCTGGCGCCGGTGCTGGCGCCGCAGGCCCGGGTAATCGACCTGGGGGCGGACTTCCGCTTCCGCGATGCGCTGGTGTACGAGCGCTGGTACAAGGCTGCGCACGCCCACCCCGACCTGCTGGACGGCGCGGCGTACGGTCTTACCGAGTTCCGGCGGGCCGAGATCCGGCGGGCCCGCATCGTGGGCAATCCGGGCTGCTACCCGACCGCGGCGCTGCTGGTCATCCTGCCGCTGCTGCAGGCCGGCGTGGTGGAGCGCGAGGGGATCATCGTCGACGCCAAATCCGGCGTCTCGGGCGCGGGGCGGTCGGCGACGATGGGCACACACTTCTCCGAGGTCAACGAGAACGTGACGCCCTACAACGTCGCCGCCCACCGGCACACGCCGGAGATCGAGCAGGAGCTGTCCGCCCTGGCCGGCGGGCCGGTCGCCGTCGTCTTCACGCCGCACCTCATCCCGATGACGCGGGGGATCCTCGCCACCGTCTACCTCCGGGGGCGGGGCGGCCTGACGGCCGAACAGGGGACGGCGATCCTGCGGGAGGCCTACGCGGGCGAGCCGTTCGTGCGCGTCCTGGCCGAGGGACTGCCCCAGACGAAGGCGACCAGCGGCTCCAACTTCTGCGATGTGGCGGTGCGCGTGGACGGGCGGACCGGCACGGTGATCGCGATGGCGGCGCTGGACAATCTGGTCAAGGGCGCGAGCGGCCAGGCGATCCAGAACATGAACGTGATGCTCGGGTTCCCGGAGGAGTTGGGGCTGCGCGCTCCGGGGCTCTATCCCTAGGACGGGAGGACGGCCGTGGCGATCGTGGTCGAGCAGGGGCAGTGGCAGCGGGTGGTGGAGGGCGGGATCACCGCCGCGCGGGGGTTCCGCGCCGCGGGCATCCACGCCGGCATCAAGGCCTCGCGGCCCGATCTCGCGCTGATCGTCTCCGACACGCTGGCCTCCGCGGCGGGTGTGTTCACGACCAACCTGGTCAAGGCCGCGCCGGTCCTGGTCAGCCAGGAGCGCATCCAGTCGGGCGCAGCGCAGGCGATCGTGGTGAACAGCGGCAACGCCAACGCCTGCACCGGGGCGCAGGGCATGGCCGACGCCCGCGAGATGGCCGCCCTGACCGCGGCGGCGCTCGGGATCGCCGAGGAGTTCGTCCTCGTCGGCAGCACGGGCGTGATCGGGATCCCGATGCCGATGGATGCACTCCGCGGCGGCATTCCCATGCTGCCGCCGGCGCTGAGCGCGGATGGCGGGCAGGCTGCGGCCGAGGCCATCCTGACCACTGACGCCTTCACCAAGACCGCGGCGGTGCGCCTGCCGCTGAAGGGGACGACCGTCACCATCGGCGGGATGGCGAAGGGAGCCGGGATGATCCATCCGGAGATGGCCACCACGCTGTGCTTCCTCACGACCGACGCCGCCGTGCCGGCCCCGCTCCTGCGGCGGGCGCTGCGCGAGGCCGTGGACCGTTCCTTCAATGCGATCTCGGTGGACGGCGACACCAGCACCAACGACACCGTCTTCCTGCTCGCCAACGGGCACGCGGGCCACGCTCCGCTGCTCGAGGAGGACGGCGAGGACGTGGCGCGCTTCACCGCGGCCCTCACCGCCGTGGCCGCAGAGCTGGCCCGCCTGGTCGTCAAGGACGGCGAGGGTGCGACGAAGGTCATCACGGTAACCGTGCGGGGGGCGCGCAGCACCGCCGACGCCCGCCGCGTGATGCGCACCGTGACCACCTCGCCCCTGGTGAAGACCGCGATCTACGGCGGGGAGCCGAACTGGGGCCGCATTCTGGCCGCGGCCGGCCGGGCGGGGGCCGACCTGGCGCCCGACCTCGCCGAGATCGCCATCGCCGGCGTCCCGGTCGTGCGGGGCGGGCAGGGGCTCGCCGGCGCGATGCCCCGGGCCGCGGAGGGGATGGCGCAGGCGGAGTACGAGATCGTGCTCGACCTGCACCTCGGAGAGGGCGAGGCCACGGGCTGGACCTGCGACCTCAACGAGGGCTACGTCAAGATCAACGCCGGCTACATGACATGAGGAGCTGAGATGGCGCTCCAGACGCACGAGGCCGTGGATCTGGGCGGCTCCCTCGCCCGGGCGCTCCAGTATGTCAACGCCTGGAAGGGCAGGACCGTCGTCGTCAAGTTCGGCGGCAGCATCATGGGGGGCAGCGAGCAGGGCACCGTGGTCGAGGATCTGGTCCTGCTCAAGGGCGCCGGGGTGGACCCCGTGCTGGTCCACGGCGGGGGACCCGAGATCACGCGGATGCTGGAGCGGCTGGGCAAGGAGAGCCGCTTCGTCGACGGCCTGCGCGTCACCGACGGGGAGACGATGGAGGTCGTGGAGATGGTCCTGGCCGGTCGGGCCAACAAGGGCCTGGTCTCGATGATCCACCGGGCCGGCGGCGCCGCGGTGGGCATCAGCGGGCAGGACGGCCGCGTGTTCCAGGCGCACCGCCTGGCCGGCGAGCTCGGCCAGGTCGGCGAGATCGACGCCGTGGACACCTCGCTCGTCACGGTGCTCTCCCGGGCGGGCTACATCCCCGTCATCGCCTCCATCGGGATCGGAGCCGACGGCGAGAGCTACAACCTGAACGCGGATCTGGCCGCCGGCGCGCTGGCCGCCGCGATGAACGCGAGCAAGTTCATCCTGATGACCGACGTGCGGGGCGTCTACGGGGGGCAGGACGCGTCCTCCCTGCTGTCCATCCTGCGCGCGCGCGAGGCGGCGGCGCTGATGGATGAGGGCGTGATCTCGCGCGGGATGATCCCGAAGGTCCAGGCCGCGCTCGGCGCCATCGCGCAGGGCGTGGGCAGCGCGCACATCGTCAGCGGGACGCTGCCGCACGCGCTGCTCGTGGAGCTGTTCACGCAGGAGGGCGTCGGGACGATGATCGTTCCCGATGTCCCCGCGAGCGCGTGAGCGCGGGCGTGGCGATGTCGGCGCTGCCAATCCGAATGCGGAGGGATTAGGGTGGACACGCGAACGGCGCTGGCGCTCAGCGAACAGTATCTGATGGCCACCTACCGCCGGGCCCCCGTGGCCTTCGCCTCGGGGCAGGGAGCGTGGCTGACCGACCTGGAGGGCCGGCGCTACCTCGACTTCCTGGCCGGCATCGCCGTCAGCTCGCTGGGGCACACCCACCCCGCGCTCACGGCCGCGATCCGGGCCCAGGCTGCGCGGCTGCTGCACGTCAGCAATCTGTTCGTCATCCCCGAGCAGGCGGCGCTGGCCCGCTCGCTCGCCGGGATCTCCGGGCTGGAGCGGACCTTCTTCTGCAACAGCGGCGCCGAAGCGAACGAGGCTGCGATCAAGCTGGCCCGCCGGTACTGGCACCGCAAGGGGGCGTCTCGTTTCGAGATCATCGTGGCCCAGCAGTCGTTCCACGGCCGGACGATGGGGACGCTTGCCGCCACGGCGCAGCCGAAGTACCAGCAGGGGTTCGCGCCGCTGCCGCCCGGCTTCGTCCCTGTGCCGTTCGACGACCTGGAGGCGCTGCGCGCCGCAGTGACGCCCTCCACCGCCGCGGTGATGCTCGAGGTCATCCAGGGAGAAGGGGGCTACCGCTTCCCCTCGCCGTCGTACTTCCCCATGCTCCGGCGCTTGTGCGACGAGCAGGGCCTGCTGTTGATCCTGGACGAGGTCCAGACCGGCGTGGGCCGGACCGGCCGGTGGTTCGCCTACGAGCACTTCGGGATCAGGCCGGACGCCGTGACGCTGGCCAAGGGGCTCGGCGGCGGCGTGCCGATCGGCGCGCTCCTCGCCACGGAGCGCGTGGCCGAGGCCTTCCAGCCCGGGGATCACGGCTCGACCTTCGGCGGGAACCCCCTGGCGTGCGCCGCGGCGACGGCGGTCGTGGAGACGATCGAACATGAGGGATTGGTCCAGCGTGCGGCGGAGGTGGGTGCCTATCTGGTCCAGCGCCTGCGGCGGCTGGCAGAGCGGCAGCCCGCGATCACGGAGGTACGGGGGCTTGGGCTGATGGTAGCCGCGGATCTCGGCGTGGACGCCGCGCAGGTGGTCTCTGCATGCCGCGACCGCGGGCTGCTGCTTAATGCTGTGCAGCCAAGGACCCTTCGGTTCGCCCCACCGCTGATCGTGACGGAGGCGGAGGTCGATCAGGCCGTGGACATCCTCGACGGAGCCCTCGCTGCGGTGGCGCAGCCGGCGGCCGTCTGACCAGGGAGGCGGAAGCGATGGCGACGTCAAGCGGGCGGAAGGTGGCGCTGGCCTACAGCGGGGGGCTCGATACCTCCGTGATCATCCCGTGGCTGCGCGAGCACTACGGGGCCAAGGTCCTGGCGGTGATCGTGGACGTGGGGCAGCCGGAAGACATCCCGGCGATCAAGCAGAAGGCGCTGGCCAGCGGCGCGGACGGGGCGGTCGTCGTGGACGCCCGGGAGGAGTTCGTCTCCGGCTACTGCTTCCCGGCCCTCCGCGCGAACGCCGTCTACGAAGGGCAGTACCTCCTCGGTACGGCCCTGGCCCGCCCGGCGATCGCCAAGGCGCAGATCGAGGTGGCCCTCGCCGAAGGGGCCGACGCGGTGGCCCACGGCTGCACCGGCAAGGGCAACGATCAGGTCCGCTTCGAGATGGCCTACAAGGCGCTCGCCCCGGAGATGCGCATCATCGCGCCGTGGCGCGAGTGGACGCTGGCCTCGCGCGAGGAGGAGATCGAGTACGCGAGCTCGCACGGCATCCCGGTGCCGGTGACGCGGGAGAAGCCGTACAGCGTGGACCAGAACCTGTGGCACCGCAGCGCGGAGGCCGGCATCCTGGAAGATCCATGGGCCGAGCCGCCCGACAGCGTCTTCGCTCTGACCGCCTCGCCCGCGGAGGCGCCCGACGAGCCCGGGTACGTGGAGATCGGCTTCGAGGAAGGCATCCCCGTCGCCCTGGACGGCCGCCCGATGGGACCGGTGGCGCTCCTCGAAACGCTGAACCGCCTGGGCGGCGCCCACGGCGTGGGCCGCACCGACATGGTGGAGAACCGTCTCGTCGGCATCAAGTGCCGCGGCGTCTACGAGACACCCGGCGGCACCATCCTGGCCGCGGCGCACCGCGACCTGGAAAGCATCACGCTCGACAGGGAGACGCAGCATCACGCCGCGTTGATCGCCCCGCGCTACGCGGAGCTGGTCTACTACGGGCAGTGGTTCTCCGCCCTGCGGCAGGCCTTCGACGGCTTCCTGGCCGCATCGCAGCGGACCGTCACGGGCGCGGTGCGGATGAAACTGTTCAAGGGGGCCGCCCTGGCGGTCGGCCGGCGCTCGCCGCAGACGCTGTACCGCCACGACCTGGCCACCTTCGGCAAGGACGCGGTCTACAACCAGAAGGACGCCGAAGGGTTCATCAACCTCTGGGCCCTGCCGGCGCGCGTCTTCGCGGCGACCAACCCGGACCTGATCCGCCCGGCGCTGCGCCACCCCGTGAAGTAAGCGGGCACCCGTGGCCGCTTCGCCGTCGCGCAAGATGTGGGGCGGCCGCTTCACCGCGCCGCTCGACCCGCAGCTGCTGACATTCACGTCGTCGTTCGACGTGGACCGGAAGCTGCTGCGCTGGGACGCGCTGGCCAGCATCGCGCATGCCATGATTCTCGTCGAAGCCGACGTACTTGCCCCCGGCGACGGCGAGACGATCATCGGTGGGCTGCGCGCCATCCTGAAGGATCTTGCTGAGGATCGTCTCGCCATCGCCGGGGAACATGAAGACGTCCATTCGTTCCTCGAGGCCGAGCTCTACGCGCGGATCGGCACGCCGGCCGGCCGCCTGCACACGGGCCGCAGCCGCAACGACCAGGTGGTCACGGCATTCCGGCTGTATGTGAAGGAGGAGCTGACACACCTCGTCGCCGAGATTCACGCCCTCATGACGACTGCGGTCGACCGTGCCACTGGCACGGTCGACGACATCCTGCCCGCCTTCACCCACCTCCAGCACGCGCAGCCTGTGCGGCTGGCCCACCATCTGCTGGCCTATGTCTGGATGCTCGACCGCGACGCCGGGCGCCTCGCCGCCGCGCACGACCGCGCCGATGTGCTGCCGCTGGGGTCGGGGGCGATCGCGGGGGCGGGATTTCCCCTCGACCGCCGGCGCGCCGCGGCGCTGCTCGGCTTCCGCGCGATCTCCGAGAACAGCATCGACGCCGTGGGCGACCGCGACTTCGCCGTCGAAGCCGCCGCCGCCGCCGCACTGCTCGGCGCGCACCTCTCGCGCTGGGCCGATGAGCTCGTGCTGTGGTCCACGGACGAGTTCGGCTTCGTCACGCTCGCCGATCGGGTGGCCACCGGCAGCAGCCTGATGCCCCAGAAGAAGAACCCCGATCCGGCCGAGCTGATCCGCGGCCGGGCCCCGCGCATCGCCGGGGATCTTGTCACGCTGCTGGGGATGTTGAAGGGTCTGCCTGCCGGCTACCACCGCGATCTCCAGGAGGACAAGGCCGCCACGTTCGAGGCGCTCGATGTGGCCCAGGGATGCACCCGGGCGATGCGGATCTTCCTGGGAGGGGTCGAGTTCGCGAAGGAGCGGATGGCGCAGGCGGCGGCGCGGGGATGGCTGACCGCGACGGAGGCGGCGGATTACCTGACCCGCAAGGGGATGCCCTTCCGCGAGGCGCACGGGCTCGCCGGCGCAGTCGTTCGGCGGGCGATCGAGCGGGGTGTTCCCTTGTGGGAGCTCCCCCTGGCAGACTACCAGGCGGTCAGCCCCGCCTTCGAAGTCGATGTCCTCCAGGCGGTTACCCTAGAGGCAGCCATCGAGACCAAAGATGTCCCGGGCGGGACCGGCCGCCGGCGCGTCGTCGAGCAGCTGGGGCAGGCCCGTGCCGCCCTCGCCCGGATCGAGCGCTGGCTCGAGGGCGCCGCGCCCGGGCTCGCCGCCGCGGGCGGCCTGGCGGAGGAGTAACGTATGGCGATGGACCGGACTCCGGAGCGGCTGCGCGTGATCCGCCGGATCATCGGCGAGGAGCCGATCGCCACCCAGGGCGGGCTGGTGCGGGCGCTCCGGCGGCGGGGGGTCGCCGTCACGCAGGCGACCGTGAGCCGGGACATCCGGCGGCTCGGGCTGGTGAAGGTTCCGGGGCGGGGCGGCGCCCGCTACGGGCTGCCCGCCGGGCCGGCGCCCCGTGTCGATCCCGCGCGGATCCGGGCCGTGATGGACGAGTTCGCCCGCGAGGTGATCGTGGCGCTGGACCTGGTGCTGGTGAAGACGGTGCCGGGGGGCGCCGCCCCGGTGGCCCAGGCGATCGACGACGCGGGCTGGCCCGACGTGGCCGCCACGCTCGCCGGCGAGGATACGATCATCGTCGTGCCGCGGGACCGCCGCGCCGGCCGGGGCGTGGCCCGGCGCCTGGAGGAGCTGCTTCCGCGCTGAGCGGCCGTGAACGCGGCCCTGCGTCCCCGCGTTCGGGTATAATGGTCAGGACTGCATGAGCGACCGAGCCGCGCAGTGGCGCGCGTCGTCCTGGTCGCGGCGGCTGGCCATCGGAGCGGGCACGTTCGTCGCCCTCGCCCTGCTCTCCGGCGTCCAGTACCTGCGGCCCCGATCCGATCTCACGGTGGGCCAGGTTTCGCCCCGTGACGTCGAAGCCCCGCGCACCGTCGACTTCACCGACCGGGTGCGCACGGAGGCGCTGCGGCAGCGCGCCGCGCAGAGCGTCCAACCCGTCTACAGCCAGTCCCGCGAGATCAACGACCGCACCCGCCAGCTCGTCGCCCGGACCTATGCCACGATCACCCGCGCCCGCGCCGCCGGCCAGGCCGCGGCCGCGGAGATCCTCGCGCGCGACGCGCCCCTGCCGCTCGGGGAGCCCGCCGTTCTGGCCGCCCTCACCCTCGAGCCCGCGCAGCTGGACGCCTCGCGCACCGTGGCCCTCTCCGTCGTGGACCGCATGCTGGAGCAGGGGATCCGCTCCGGGGATCTGCCGCGCGTGCAGGCCGACGCCCGCGTCTACCTGCGCTCGCTGCCGATCGCCGGGCGGGCCCTCACCCTGGCCAGCGCCGTGGTCACGGGGGCGCTGCAGCCCAACCTCACCGTGGACGCCACGGCCACCGAGCTGCTGCGCCGCCGGGCGATGGACAGCGTGGAGCCCGTGCGGGCGCGTGTCCTGCGCGGCGAGATCATCGTCCGCCGCGGCGAGGTCGTCACCGACGCGCATCTCCAGAAGCTCGTCGCGGTGGGGTTGGCCTCCCAGCCCTTCTCCTGGGTGCGCTTCGCCGGCACCGCGCTCGCCGCGCTGCTCCTGCTGCTCGTCTCGTACGCCTACATGCGCCAGTATCAGCCCGAGATCTGGTCCTCGGACACCCTGCTGCTGGTCTGGAGCCTTGCCGTGGTGCTCACCGCGGCCATGGCGCGCATCATGGTGACGCGCTTCAACCCGTATCTCCTGCCGGCCGCCGCGGGCACGATGCTGATCGCGGTGCTCCTGCGGCCGCGCCTGGCGCTGTACACCGCGGCGTTCCTCAGTCTCCTCACCGCGATCATCGCGGGGGGTGACCTGCGGCTGGGCCTCGTGACCTTCATCGGCTCCACCGTCGGGGTCTACGCGATCAAGCGGATCAGCCACCGTACCGACCTCGTCGTGGCCGGGCTGCGGGTAGGAGTGGCCACCGCCCTCACCGTGATCGCCGTCGGATTGGCCGACCAGCTGCCGTGGTATCCGCACCTGCTGCGGGACGCCGCCTACGGGCTGGGCAGCGGGGTGCTGGTCGGAGTCATCGCCATCGGTATGCTGCCGTATCTGGAGAACCTCTTCGGGCTGGTCACCCCCATCAAGCTGCTCGAGCTGAGCAACCCCGGACAGCCGCTCTTGCGGCGGCTGCAGATGGAGGCGCCGGGGACCTACCACCACAGCATCATGGTGGCGAACCTGGCCGAGGCCGCGGCGGAGGCGATCGGGGCCGACAGCCTCCTCGTGCGCGTCGGGACCTACTACCACGACGTGGGGAAGATCCGGCGGCCGGCCTTCTTCGTGGAGAACCAGGTCGGCATCGAGAACCCGCACGACAAGATGGCGCCCAGCCTCTCCGCCCTGACCGTGCTGGCCCACGTGCGCGACGGGCTCGAGTATGCGCACGAGTACCGGCTGCCCCAGGCCGTGGCCACCTTCATCCCGGAGCATCACGGCACCAGCCTGATCACGTACTTCTATCATCAGGCCGTGGAGCGCGGCGACCCGGTGGACGAGGAGGTCTTCCGCTACGAGGGGCCCAAGCCGCAGAGCCGGGAGACGGCCATCGTCATGGTCGCCGACGCGGTGGAGGGTGCCTCGCGCGCGCTGACCAAGCCCACCCCGGACCGCGTCGAGCAGGTCGTCCGCCGGATCATCCGCGAGAAGCTCGAGGACGGGCAGCTGGACGAGTGTGACCTCACCTTCAGGGACCTGGACACGATCGCGCAGACCTTCACCCGGCTGCTGGCCAGCATGTTCCATCCCCGCGTCGAATACCCCGACCTCGAGCGAGACCTCCCCGCCCGCAGCGCCAGACCCGCGGCCGCCCGATAGAGTGCGGGTCGACGTGCTGCTCCAGGTGGACCGCCCCGGCATCCGGGCCGACCGTCTGCGGCGTGTCGTGGAGCACGTGCTGAAGCGGGAACGGGCGCCTCGCGCCGCGGAGATTACGGTCGCCCTCATTTCCGACGCGGCGATCCGGCGGCTCAATGAGAGATTCCTCGGGAAGGACTGTACGACGGACGTCCTGTCGTTCCAGGGTGATCCCCCCTCGTTAGGCGACGTAGCGATCTCTGTGCATCGTGCACGGGTGCAGGCTCGCGAGGCGGGTCACGCCGTCGGCGCAGAGATTGCCCTTCTGGCCGCGCATGGCGTCTTGCATCTGCTCGGTTATGATGACGGTCTGCGCGGCCATCGGGCGACCATGATGCGCAGGCAGCGGGCGCTGCTCGGCGAATTGGGTATCGAGGTGCGGGGATGAGAGTTCGTCCGGCGGGCCGGTGGGCGGGATTCGTACAGGCCCTGCGCTACGCGGTGGACGGGCTGCACTACGCGATCCGGACGCAGCGCACGTTCCGCATCCAGCTGGTGCTGGCCGCTGTGATCGTCCTCATCACCGTCTGGCTCGGCCTGTCCACGGCCGAGATGGCCCTCGTCGCCCTGGCCCTGTTCGCCGTGCTCGCGGCCGAGCTCCTCAACACCGGCGTGGAGGCCATCGTCGACCTCCTCGTCGAGCGGAATCACCACGAGCTGGCCCGGCTCGCCAAGGACATCGCCGCGGCGGCCGTGGTCACCTCCATCGCCGGCGCCATCGTCGCCGGCGCCCTGGTCCTGGGGCCCCCGCTGGCCGAGCGGGTGGGCGTCGCCCCCCTCTGGGCCCTGCGCATCGCCCGGGGCGGCGCCCTGCTCGTCCTCGTGGCCGTTTCCCTGGGGTTGGTCGGCCTGCTTCGCCGCCCGGCGGCGGGGGAGGCCGGAGGAGCGCGCCGCCGCGCGTCGTAATCTCTGCCCTACATCATCCGCACGGCAGCCACAGGGGGGGTGGGAGTGTGCGCAAGACAGGCGCTTACCTGCTTGCCGTCGTGCTGACCGTCGCCTCGGTCAGCTACACGGTGCTCGCGCAGCAGTCCGGGGGCCGCCTGGAGGCCGTCCGCGCCCGCGGCCGGCTCATCTGCGGCGTTTCGGGCTCCACGCCGGGGTTCAGCTTCCCCGATCCGACCTCGGGCCGCATGACGGGCTTTGACGCCGAGTTCTGCAACGCCGTCGCAGCCTTCATCGACGTGCCCCAGGTCGAGTACGTGAACCTCACGTCGGCGAACCGCATCCCGGCCGTGGTGTCCGGGTCGGTGGACGTCGTCTTCCGTACCACGACGCAGACCCTCACGCGGGACGACCAGGTGGACTTCGGGCCCGTGACCTTCTTCGACGGCCAGCGGCTGCTCGTGCGCAGCAGCTCCCGCATCCGGACCCTGGACGACCTCAACGGGGCCCGGATCTGCGTGCACAGCGGCACCACGAGCGAGCGCAACATCACCGACCAGCTGCGCCAGCGTAACTTCCGCTTCCAGCTGGTCACCTTCCAGGAAGCCGCGCAGGCCTTCAACGGTCTGTCCGCCGGCCGCTGCGACGTCTTCACCACCGACGCCAGCCAGCTCACCGCCTTCCGGTCGACGGCGCCGAACCCCGCCGAGTTCATGGTCGTGGGCCGCGAGTTCAGCGACGAGCCGCTGGCTCCGATGTACCAGGAGAACGACTCGCGCTGGGCCGACGCCGTGACCTACACGGTCTGGGGCATGGTGCTGGCCGAGGAGCTCGGCATCACCTCCGCCGTGGCGCGCGACGCGGGACGGCTGGGCCAGCTCACCGCGGCCAATCCGGCGGCGAAGGCGCTGGTGGAGCTGAAAGGCGGCGCCATGCTGCGGGTGCTCCGGCTGGTCGGCAACTACGGGGAAGTGTACGATCGCTACTTCGGCCCGCGGTCGCGTACGGCCATCACGCGGCCCAATACGCGCAACGAGCTCGCCGTGAAGGGCGGGGCGATGGCGTCCCGGCCGTTCCGTTGAGATGCCGTCGGGCGAGGCGGGGTGGGGACCCCGTCTCGCCCGACTCCTGATGTCGCTCCAGAGAAGCACCCACCGTGTCCATGGCCCCATCATCTGACGTCCATCCGAGGTTCTGGCGAAACGAGCGCTTCCTCAGCCTCGTCATCCAGGTGCTGTTCCTCGCCGCCGTCGTGCTCGCCGCCTGGGCGGGGCTGGGGGCCCTCGACGCGAGCCTCCGGCGCCAGAACATCCGGCTCGACTGGTCATTCTGGCGCCAGCCCGCGGGGTTCGAGCTGAGCGCGCTGTCCTGGACGATCGATCTGGAGACGCTCAGCCCCAAGCGCTACGATCCCGGCGACTCGGCCGGCGAGGCCATGCTTGCCGGTCTCTTCAACACGATCAAAGTCGCCGCGCTGGGGATCGTCCTGGCGCTGTGGCTCGGGGTCCTGGTCGGCGTGGCCCGCCTCTCCCGGAATTGGCTGGTGAACCGGCTGGCCCTGGCCTACGTGGAGCTGCTGCGGAACACGCCGCTGCTCGTGCAGCTGTTCTTCTGGTACTTCGCGGTGCTGCTCCAGATGCCGAACGGCTCGCCCGAGCAGCCGCCGCTGCGCCTGTTCGGCGACGCGGTGGTGCTGACCAACTCGGCGCTGGCCTTCGGCGGCACGGTCGTGGAGCGCTTCGGCCGGCTGATGGTGGACGGGGGCTTCCAGCTCACCCCGGAGTTCGCCGCCCTGGTGGCGGGGCTGTCCGTGTACACCGCGGCGTTCATCGCCGAGATCGTGCGGGGCGGGATCCTCGCCGTGCCGCGCGGGCAGATGGAGGCCGCGCGCAGCCTCGGTCTCACCTACGGGCAGGCGCTGCGGACGATCGTTCTGCCGCAGGCGCTGCGGATCGTGATCCCGCCGCTGGGGAACCAGTTCCTGAACCTCACCAAGAACAGCAGCCTGGCCCTCGGCATCGGCTTCGCCGAGTTCCTGACCACGGCGAACACCGTCAGCAGCCAGTCGTTCCGCTCGCTGGAGGCGTTCTCGGCCGTGACCGTGGGCTACCTCGTGCTCTCCCTGCTGATCGCCGGCGCGCTGGCCCTGATCCGGGGACGGCTCGCCCTGCCGGGGCACTCCTAGTGGCGGCCCGGGTGGACGTCCTGCTCCCGTCCGATCGAGCCGTCTCCGCCCGGCAATGGGCGTCGCGCAACCTCTTCGACGGCGCGTGGAACTCCGTGCTGACCCTGGCCGCCGCGGGCATCCTCGCGGCGGGCGTCCCCGCCGCCCTGCGCTGGATCTTCAGGGCCCACTGGGGGATCGTGGCGGACAACCTCCGCTTCTGGCTGGTGGGGCCGATGCCGGTGGAGTATGCAGGCCGCGCCTACTGGGCGGGCGGTCTCGTCGCCGCGGCGGTCCTCCTGACCGCGATCGGGATCCGCGCCCGGGTGCGCGCCGGACAGCTGGCCGCCCTGTGGGCCGGCACGGCGCTGGGAACGGTCTGGGTCATGTCGCCGGTCCGGCTGGACTACGTGGGCGGGCTGTACCTGACCCTCCTGCTGGCCACCGCCGCCATCACCGCTTCCTTCCCGCTGGGCGTGCTGATCGGGATGGGCCGGGTCAGCCGGCTGCCCGTGGTCCGCGCCTTCGCCATCCTCTACATCGAGCTGGTCCGCGGCATCCCGTTTATCACGGTGCTGCTCTGGTTCTCCGTCTTCGTCACGCTGGTGAGCGGGGACGCCCTGGGGCGCGTGCAGCGCGCGATGATCGCGATGACCGTGTTCACCGCGGCCTACGTGGGGGAGATCGTGCGCGCCGGCATCCAGTCCGTGCCGCGCGGCCAGGTGGAGGCGGCGCGGGCGCTGGGGCTGGGCCGCGGCCAGACGATGCTGCGCATCGTGCTGCCCCAGGCCATCAAGGTCATGATCCCGGCGCTGGTCGGGCAGTTCATCAGCCTGTTCAAGGACACCTCGCTCGCCGTGATCATCGGGCTCACCGAGCTCGTGGGCACCGGCCGCGCGCTGCTGGCGATCACGGCCTACCTGCATGACGCCCGCGAGGTGTACGTCTTCCTGCTCGTCGTGTACTTCGTCTTCTCGTCCACGATGTCGTACGCCAGCCGCCGCCTGGAGCGCCGGCTGGGTCTGGGAGAACGGTAGCGGAGGGGCGGCATGGCCGAGGGGAACGGCGCACCGATCATCCTGATGGACGACGTGCACAAGTGGTTCGGCAAGCTGCACGTCCTGCGCGGCATCAACCTGCGGGTCAACGCCGGCGAGGTGGTGGTGATCGCCGGGCCGTCCGGATCGGGCAAGTCGACGATGATCCGCTGCATCAATCGCCTGGAGAGCCATCAGCGGGGACGGATCGTCGTGGACAGCATCGAGCTGACCGACGACACCCACAACATCGACGCGGTGCGCAGCGAGGTGGGGATGGTCTTCCAGTCCTTCAACCTCTTCCCGCACCTCACCGTGCTGCAGAACATCGCGCTGGCCCCGGTGCGCGTGCGGAAGTGGCCGCGGGCGAAGGCGGAGCGCGCGGCGATGGAGCTGCTGGAGCGCGTGGGGATGCCGGAGAAGGCGTCCGGCTACCCGGGCCAGCTCTCCGGCGGCCAGCAGCAGCGCGTGGCCATTGCCCGGGCCCTGGCCATGCAGCCGAAGATCATGCTGTTCGACGAGCCGACCTCGGCGCTGGACCCCGAGATGATCCAGGAGGTCCTGGACGTGATGCGCGGGCTGGCCCGCGAGGCCGGGATGACGATGCTGATCGTGACGCACGAGATGGGCTTCGCCCGCGAGGTCGCCGACCGCATCATCTTCATGGACGGGGGCGTGATCGTGGAGGAGGGCGCGCCGGAGCACTTCTTCACGAACCCGACGCACCCGCGCACGAAGCTGTTCCTCTCGAAGATCCTGCACCAGTAGCGGGTGGCGCGGGCGCAGACGCCGCGCATGCTATAATGATCAGGCACGCCTGCACCACGAAAGGGTGAGACCTCCTCCGTTGGACGGTTCAGGTAGTCCGCTGGGCTACGTCGTTCTGGCCCTCCTGCTCCTGCTGTCCGCCTTCTTCTCCGGATCGGAGACGGCGCTGCTCGCCGCGAACAAGCTCCGGCTGCGGCAGCTGCACGAAGAGGGAAACGCCCGCGCCGGCATCGTCCGCCGCCTCCTGGACGAGCCGGGCCGCGTGCTGACGGCGCTGCTCGTCGGCAACAACATCGTCAACGTCGCCGCGACGGTCCTGGCCACGGCGCTCCTCGTGGGGCTCTGGGGGCCGCAGCGCGGGCCGCTGTACGCCCTGATCGGCATGACGCTGCTGCTCCTCGTGTTCGGGGAGATCACGCCCAAGACGTTCGCCGCGAAGTACGCGGACCGCCTGGCGATGTGGGTCTCCACCCCCGTGCGGGCGCTCACCGTGCTGCTCTCCCCCGTGATCCGCGTCCTCTCGCTCCTCAGCAACCTGCTCCTGCGGCCGCTGGGCGGCCGCGTCGACCTGGCCTCTCCGCTCGTCACCGAAGAGGAGATCCGCCTCCTGGTGAAGATGGGCGAAGAGGAAGGGGTCATCCAGGAAGACGAGCGCGAGATGATCCACTCCATCTTCGAGTTCGGGGACACCGTGGCCCGCGAGGTGATGGTGCCGCGCATCGACATGGTCTGCGTCGCCGACACGGACAGCGTCGCCGACGCGATGCGCGTCGTGCGCGCGGAGGGGCACTCGCGGCTCCCCGTCTATCACGACTCGATCGACCAGATCGTCGGCGTCGTGCACGTGAAGGACCTGATCCCCTTCGTCCAGGACGGCCGCGGCTCGACCCCGGTGAAGGAGGCCGCGCGGGCCGCCTATTTCATCCCGGAGAGCAAGCCCCTCGACGGTCTGTTCCGCGAGATGCGCCGGCGCAAGGCGCACCTGGCCATCGTCGTGGACGAGTACGGCGGGACGGCGGGGCTGGTCACCATCGAGGACCTGCTGGAGGAGATCGTCGGGCCCATCCTGGACGAGTACGACGTCGAGGAGAAGCTGTTCGAGGTCGTCAACGAGTCCGTGGCCCTGGTCGACGGCCGGGTCAGCCTCGAGGAGGTCAACGAGCAGCTGGGCCTGGATCTCCCCGTCGACGAGGTGGACACCATCGGCGGCTTCGTCTACTCGCTGCTCGGGCACGTCCCTGCCCAGGGCGAGAGCGTGACCCACGACGGCGTCGAGCTCGTCGTCGAGCGTCTGGAGGGCCACCGCGTCGCGCGGGTGAAGGTCACCCGGCGCGTTCCCACCGAGCAGCTCCGCTCGTAGATGCGCTCCCGGCTGCGGACCTACTTCATCGCCGGGCTGATCGTCTTTCTCCCCATCGCGATCACCTTCAGCGTGCTGGCCTGGCTGTTCCGCGTCATGGACAGCTTCCTGGGCTGGGTGCTGCCGCCGGTGATCGGGCGCGAGATCCCGGGGCTGGGGCTGGTCGCCTCGGTCGTGGTCATCTTCCTCCTCGGCGTGCTCGGCACGAACGTCCTGGGCGGCCGCCTGGTCGCCTTCTTCGAGCGGCAGATGCTGCGCATCCCGCTCGCCCGCAGCATCTACTCGGCGACGAAGTCCGTCAGCGACGCGATCTTCCAGCAGCGCCGGGGGGCGTTCCAGCGCCCGGTGCTGGTGGAGTGGCCGCGCGCGGGGATGTGGACGCTGGCGTTCGTGACGGGGGAGACGCCGGGCTTCCCCGGCGCGCAGGGGCGGCGGATGCTCAACGTGTTTGTCGTCACCACCCCGAACCCCACGACGGGGTTCCTTGTCTTCGTGCCGGAGGACGAGACCCGGCCGCTGGCGATGAGCATCGAGGACGCGCTGAAGATCGTCATGTCCGGCGGGATCGTGTCGTCGGCGTTCACCCCCCAGCCGATGCCGCGGGGCGGCGTCGCCGGCGGGGAGGGCCGGTAGCCCGATGGCGGCGCCAGCGCGGGCGCGCAGCCGGCGGGGTGCGGCCTCCGACGCGGCGCTCATCGAGCTGGCCTCGGCCGCGCGCAGCCATTCTTACGCCCCGTACTCGCGCTTTCGCGTGGGCGCGGCAGTGCGCACGGCGGACGGGCGGGTCTACACCGGGGCCAACATCGAGAACGCCGCCTATCCGGTCTCGCACTGCGCCGAGCGCGTGGCGATCCACAAGGCGGTCTCCGAGGGCCACCGCGCGATCGACACCGTGGCCGTGGTGGCGGACGGGGACGAGCCGGCCATGCCCTGCGGATCCTGCCGGCAGGTGATGGCGGAGTTCGGCGTCCGCCGCATCATCGTCGCCGCTCCCGGCGGGCGGCCGCGGGTGCGCACCCTGCGGCAGTTGCTGCCCGAGCCCTTCTTGCCGGAGCGGCTCCTGGGGAAGCGCCGCCGGTAGCCGGATGCGCAGCGGCTTCGTCGCCCTGGCCGGCCGCCCCAATACCGGCAAGTCCACGCTCCTCAACCGGCTCGTCGGCCACAAGGTGGCCATCACCTCGCCGGTGCCCCAAACGACGCGAACACGCCTGCAGGGGGTGCTCACCCTCCCCGGCGTCCAGATCGTCTTTGTGGACACGCCGGGGCTGCACGACCCACGCCACCGCCTGGGGGAGCGCATGGTGGCGGAGACGCGCGAGGCGCTCGGCGACGCCGACGCCGTCCTCGCCGTCTTCGACGTCTCCGTCCCCCTGACCGCCGAGGACCGGCTCACCGCAGCCCTCGTGCGCCGGGTGGGGAAGCCGGCGGTCGCCGCGCTAAACAAGGCCGAGCGGGTCTCAGGAGAGGATCTCGCCGCCCGTGAAGCCGAGATCCGGGACCTCGCGCCGTTCACCGCGGCCCTCCCCGTTTCCGCCGCACGGGGGGAAGGGCTGCCGGGGCTGCTCGAAGCCCTGGCCGCCCTGCTGCCCGAGGGGCCGCAGTACTTCCCTCCGGAGATGATGACCGACCGCAGCGAGCAGTTCCTCGTGCGCGAGCTGATCCGGGAGCAGGCCATCGCCCTCACGCGCGAGGAGCTGCCCCACGGCATCGCCGTGGAGCTCGAGGAGTTCGCCGAGCGCCCCAAGGACCTGACCTACATCCGGGCCACGGTGCACGTGGAGCGCGAGTCGCACAAGAAGATGCTGATCGGCCGCGAGGGCCGGAGGCTCAAGGAGATCGGCCGCCGGGCGCGGGCGGAGATCGAGCGTCTGCTCGGCCGCCGCGTCTACCTCGACCTGTGGGTGAAGACCTCGAAGGACTGGCGCGACCGCGAGGAGCTCATCCGCGCCTTCCACCCCGAGCAGGAGTAAACAAGGGAAATAGCGGGCGGGCGTGAAAAGCCCATCGGATGATTTACCTGAGCCGCCTCATCAACGCACCCATCGTGGATGCCTCAAGCGAGCGCCTCGGAGTACTGGGCGACATCGCGGTGGACGTCCGGGAGTCCCTCCCGCGCGTGACGGGGCTCTGGCTCCGGGGCGACCGCAGCCGTCTGGCCCTCATCCCGTGGGAGTCGGTCGCCCGCGTCGCCGAGGGCGAGATCCTCCTCAAGGTCGAGCGCCGTTTCCTCCAGCCCCGCCCCCTGCAGCCGGAGGAGCTGCTGCTGGCCGGCGTCCTCGACTCCCAGGTGGTCGACACCGACGGTCTGAAGGTCGTGCGCGTCAACGATCTGCACCTCACCCCCGCCAACGGGGAGGTCCGCCTCATCGCCGCCGACGTGGGGACGATGGGACTGCTGCGCCGCCTGAATCTCGATCGCCCCGTGCAGTCCGTCGCCCAGGCGCTGCGCCGCCCGCTCTCCGACCGGGTCATCCCGTGGAAGATGGTGGCCGCCTTCGGCGGCGGGCTCACCCCGATCAAGCTCAGCGTCTCGCGCCAGCGCCTCCGGGAGATCCACCCCGCCGACCTGGGCCAGTTGATGGAGGACCTCGACCGCGACGAGCGGCTGGAGGTGATGACCGCCCTCGAGCACGAAGCCGCCGCGGACGCCCTGGCCGAGGCCGATCCCGAGGTCCAGACCGACGTGATGAAGAGCCTGCCCAGCGAGCTCGCCGCGGACATCCTCGACGAGATGTCACCGGACGACGCCACGGACGTGCTCGAGGAGCTGCCGGAGGAGCGCGCCGAGGAGCTGATCGGGCTGATGGCCCCCGAGGAGGCGGCCGACGTCAGGAAGCTGCTCAAGTATCCCGAGGACACCGCCGGCAGCGTCATGACCACGGAGTTCATCGCCCTGCCGGAGGGGCTGACCGCGGAGGCGACGCTGGCCCGCCTGCGGGAGCTGGCCCCCGAGGCGGAGTCCATCTACTACTTCTATGTGGTCGACGGCCAGCACCGGCTGGTCGGGGTGCTGCCCCTGCGCGCTTTGATCATGGCCCGGCCGGCCCAGCCGATCGCCGAGATCATGGCCCGGGACGTCATATCGATCTTCGCCTACGACGAGATCGAGACGGTGGCGGCCGCGCTGACCAAGTACGATCTGCTCGCCCTGCCGGTCGTGGACGAGACGGGGCGGCTGCTCGGCGCGGTCACGGTGGACGACATCATCGACGTCGTGCTGCGCAAGGGCCGGCGCCGCATCCCCCTGCGGTTCCGCCGGCGCGGCAAGCAGCGCCGGGAGCGCGCCGGGGCGCGCTGATGCGGGGGTGGCTCCAGGCGCGGTGGGCGCGCCTGACGGTGTTCCTGGCGGTGATGGGGCCGGGCATCATCACCGGGAACGTCGACAACGACGCCAACGGCATCGCGACATACTCGATCGCGGGGGCCCACTTCGGCTACGGCCTCCTGTGGACGCTCATCCTCTCCACCATCGCCCTGGCCCTGGTCCAGGAGATGGTAGCGCGCATGGGCGCAGTCACGGGCAAGGGGCTGGCCGACCTGATCCGCGAGCGGTTCCGGGTGCGGCTGACCGTCTTCATCATGATCGTGCTCGTTCTGGCGAACTGGGCGAACACGATCGGCGACTTCGCCGGGATCGCCGGCGCGCTGGAGATCTTCCGGGTCAGCCGCTACCTCGCCGTGCCCCTGGCCGTCCTCTTCATCTGGCTGCTGGTGGTGCGGGGGAGCTACCGGGTCGTGGAGCGGGTGTTCCTCGGCGCCACGGTGATCTACGTGACGTACGTCATCTCCGCGGTCCTGGCCGACCCGCCCTGGGCTGAGGTCCTGCGCGCGGCGGTGCGCCCGACCTGGTCCTTCGACGGGACCTATGTCTCGCTGGTGATCGGGCTCATCGGCACGACGATCGCGCCCTGGATGCAGTTCTACCAGCAGGCCGCGGTCGTGGACAAGGGGATCGGCGCCCGCGACTACGGCGACGCGCGCCTGGACACCTTCCTCGGCGTGATCTCGCTGAACGCGGTGGCCTTCTTCATCATCGTGGCCTGCGGGGCGACGCTGTTCGCCCGGGGGGTGGAGGTGCGGAACGCCGCCGACGCGGCCGTGGCCCTGGCGCCGCTGGCCGGCTCGTACGCCGCGGGGCTGTTCGCGCTGGGACTGCTGAACGCTGGGCTCTTCTCGGTCGCCATCATCCCGCTCTCTACCGCCTACGCCGTGTGCGAGGCCTTCGGCTGGGAGGCGGGGCTGGACCGGACGATGCGGGAGGCGCCCGCGTTCGTGGGGCTGTTCACGGCGATGCTCGCCGCCTCGGCCCTTGTCATCCTCCTGCCGGGCGTGCCCCTGATTCCCGTGATGCTGCTCTCGCAGGTGCTGAACGGGATGCTGCTGCCCTTCGTCCTGATCTTCCTCATTCTGCTCACCGGCGACAGGGAGATCATGGGCGCCCACCGCAACTCGCGCTTCTTCTCGGCGGTGGCCTGGGTGCTCGTCGTCGCCCTGGCCGCCCTGAGCATCCTGCTCGTCGGCGTCACGATCGTGGGAGGCTGAGCATTTGCCGGTCTATCGCATCGAGGGGATCGTGATCCGCCGGACCAATCTCGGCGAAGCCGACCGCATCGTCACGCTGTACACCCGAGACCACGGCAAGCTCGCCGCCGCGGCGAAGGGCGCACGCAAGCCCGGCAGCCGTTTTGCTGGCCGCCTCGAGCTGTTCACGCAGCTGCGCGCGCTGCTGGGGCAGGGACGCACGCTGGACGTCGTCTCGCAGGTGGAGGTGATCGAGCCCTTCGCGGCCGTCCGCACCGATCTGGAGCGCCTGGGGGCCGCCTCGTTCGTCGCCGAGGTGACGGACCGGGCCACGCCCGAGCGAGACCCCCAGCCGGCGGTCTACCACACGGTGCGATCAGCCCTCGAGATGATCGCCGGGGGCGACGCCCAGTTGGCCGCGATGTGGTTCGTCGCGCAGATGCTGGCCCTGGCCGGCTACGCGCCGGTGACGGACCGCTGCACCGTCTGCGGGCGCGAACCGGCGCGGGGAGCGGCCTTCAGCTCCGCGCTCGGCGGGAGCGTGTGCGCGGCCCACCGCGAGCGGGACCCCGAAGCGGTGCCGGCGTCCCCGGTGGCGCTGGCCGCCATCGGCTTCCTGCGGGACGCATCCCCCAGGACGCTGGGCCGGGTCGCGTTCGACCGGGCCCAGCGTGCCGAGGTCGAAAGCCTCCTGCGCCGGTACGCCGAATACCGCTTCGAGGTCCGGCTGCGCAGCCCGCTCGTCAACGAGCGGCTCGGGCGGGTGCGCTAGTTCCTCAGTCTTCTTTGATGACCGTGCGGTCCGCGCCGCGGCCGGATGCAGCGATGGCGATCACCGCGATCAGGACTACGAGCGCCAGGATCACGATCCAGGTCGTGCTCATACCGCCGCCGCCGGGCGCGTCGGGCGCCGAGGGAGCGGGCGAGGGGGCCGGTGCAGGCGCGGGCGAAGGAGCGGGCGTGTAGGGCGGCGCGGTTTCCTGGCCGAGCGCGGCCGCGGCCGCGCCGAACGTGACGAGCAATGTGAGCAGCAGGACGATCAGTCGCATCGTGAGCCTCCGTGGGTGCGTCGTCGGGAACGATTTACCCGAGTGCGTGGTATAGTTAATCTACGGAGGTGGACGCTGTGGACATCGACCTTGAACGGGCCCGGCGGGCTCTGACCCAGCTGGGGGAGGCCCTGGACGAAGTGC
Source organism: bacterium (assembly GCA_035763845.1). GTDB lineage: Bacteria > Sysuimicrobiota > Sysuimicrobiia > Sysuimicrobiales > Kaftiobacteriaceae > Kaftiobacterium. The sequence goes on from DASUAK010000022.1 coordinate 48,777, forward strand.
GGGGCGTCATCCGCTTCGGCCCGGAGGGCACGGTCCGCATCAAGACGGACGACAAGGTCATCAACCTGCCCATCTCCTGGGCGGTCGCCGCCGCGGTGGCGTTCGTCGTCGCGGCGGTGCTCTCGAATGTCCCCACGCCGACCGGCCGCCGGCGGCGGTACCGCGACGAGGAGCCGCTCGGCATCGGGTGATCCGCACCGCAGGAGCACGGTGCGCGGCGGCGTAACGTACACTCCACAGCGCGCGACGACGGAGAGGAGTAGCCGGACGGAGTCCCAAGCGAGCCCGCGGCGGGTGCGAGCGGGCGGCTCCGGCGGTGAACGGGGCTCCCGAGCGCGGACGGCTCGTCCCCGATAGAGGACCTCGAGGCGCAGGCCCGCCGGCGGGCCTGAATCAGGGTGGAACCGCGGATGCCCTCCGTCCCTGGGGACGGATGGGCATCGTTGTTTTCGGGGAGGCAGCGGCCATGACATTCCAGGACGTCATCCTCGCCCTGCAGCGCTTCTGGGCGGCGCAAGGCGCGGTGCTGGAGCAGCCGTACGACATCGAGGTCGGCGCAGGGACGATGCATCCGGCAACATTCCTCCGCGCCCTGGGACCCGAGCCCTGGCGGGTGGCCTACGTGCAGCCGTCCCGCCGGCCCGTGGACGGCCGCTACGGGGAGAACCCCAACCGCCTGTTCAAGCACTACCAGTTTCAGGTCGTCCTGAAGCCCTCGCCCGACGACGTGCAGGAGACGTACCTGGCCAGCCTCCGCGGGCTAGGCATCGACCTGCTCGAGCACGACATCCGCTTCCTGGAAGATGACTGGGAGGCGCCCACGCTCGGCGCCTCCGGGCTGGGCTGGCAGGTGTTCCTGGACGGCCAGGAGATCACGCAGTTCACGTACTTCCAGCAGATGGGGGGCCTCGAGGCGCGCCCCGTCTCCGCCGAGATCACCTACGGCGTGGAGCGCATCACGATGTTCCTCCAGCGCAAGGCCAACATCTTCGAGATCGATTGGGCTCCGGGCATCGCCTACGGGGAGGTCCGCCGGCAGGACGAGGCCGAGCAGTCGCGCTACGGCTTCGAGCTGGCCGATGCGGCGATGCTGCGCGCGTGGTTCGAGGGGGCGGAGGCGGAGGCGAAGCGACTGCTCGAGGAGCACCTCGTGCTGCCGGCCTACGACTACGTCCTGAAGTGCTCCCACCTCTTCAATCTCCTCGAGTCCCGCGGGGCGGTGGGCGTAGCGGAGCGGACCAGCCTGATGGGACGATGCCGCTCCCTGGCCCGGCGGTGCGCCGAAGCCTACGTTGCCGGGCGGGAGGCCCAGGGCTTCCCGCTGCGCGGAGCCTTCGCGCAGCCCGCCCCGCGCCGCGCGGGCGGGCGGGTGCGCCGTGGCTGACCTGCTGCTCGAAATCGGCACCGAGGAGCTGCCGCCGGGCGACGTAGGCCCGGCGATGACGCAGCTGGCCGAGGGCCTGCGCGCGGCGCTCGAGCAGCTGCGGCTGTCCGCCGGCGCGCCCGCAACCTACGGCACGCCGCGCCGCCTCGCCGTCCTCGTACGGGGCGTGGCCGACCGCCAGAAGCCCGCGGAGCGCCGGGTGCGCGGACCGGCAGCCGGCGCCGCCTTCGATGCCCAGGGCCGGCCCACCCAGGCGGCGCAGGGGTTCGCCCGCAGCCAGAGAGTGCCCGTGGAGGCGCTCGAGATCGTGGAGGAGACCGGCGGCCGCCGCTACGCCGTCGCCGTGCTGAAAGACCCGGGGCGGCCCGCCGCCGCGGTACTGCCGGAGGCGCTGGCCGGCGTGATCACCGGCCTGTCGTTCGCGAAGACGATGCGCTGGGGCGCCGGCGAGATGCGCTTCGCGCGGCCCCTGCGCTGGCTGGTGGCGCTGCTCGGCACCGCCGTTCTGCCGCTCGAGGTCGGAGGGGTGCGCGCGGACCGCCAGACGCGGGGCCACCGCTCGCTCGCCCCCGGCCCCCGCGCCGTGGCCCGTCCCGCCGATTACCCCCGCGTCCTGCGGGCGGCGAAGGTCATCGCCGATCCCGCCTCGCGCCGCCACGCCGTCGAGGCACAGGCCGAGCGCCTCGCCGCGCAGGCGGAAGGGACGGTCGTGCTGGACGTGCGGCTGCTCGAGGAGATCGTGATGAGCGTCGAGCATCCCTACGCGCTGCGCGGGGCCTTCGACCAGGCCTTCCTGTCGCTGCCGCGCGAGGTGCTGATCACCGTGATGCAGCACCATCAGAAGTACTTCGCCCTGGAAGACGGGCGGGGGGAGCTGCTGCCGGGCTTCATCGCCGTGCGCGACGGCGGCGCTCAGCACGTCCAGACGGTGCGGCAGGGGCACGAGTGGGTCCTGGCCGCCCGGCTGGCCGACGCCCGCTTCTTCTTCGAAGAGGACCGCAAGCAGTCGCTGGAAGCGTTCCTGCCCGCTCTGGACGGGCTCGTCTTCCAGGCGCAGCTGGGCACGGTCGGCGACAAGACGCGCCGGCTGATCTCGCTCGCCGGCACGCTCGCCTCGATGCTCGGGCTCGACGGCCGCACCGCGGAAGCCCTGGGCCGCGCGGCGGCGCTGTGCAAGGCGGACCTGGTGACGCGCCTGGTCGGCGAGTTCCCCGAGCTGCAGGGCACGGTTGGCCAGATCTACGCCGCCCTCGACGGCGAGGGCACCGACGTCGCCCGGGCGATCGGCGAGCACTACCGTCCCACCGGCGCCGGGGACAGCCCCCCGCGCACCGAGCTGGGAGCGTACCTCGGCCTGATCGACAAGATGGACACGCTGGCCGGCGCGCTCGCCGCGGGCCTGACGCCGACGGGCTCCCAGGATCCGTACGGCCTGCGCCGGGCGGCGCAGGGGATCGTCGAGATCGTCCTGATGCTGGCTCTGCCGGCGTCCATGAAGACGCTGGCCTACGCGGCCCTCAGCCTGTTCGAGCGGCGGGACGAGGACGTGGCCGGGGACGTCGTCGAGTTCCTCCGCCAGCGCCTGCGCGGCGCGCTGATCGACCGCGGCATCCGCTACGACGTCGCGGACGCGGCCCTCGCCGTCAGCGGCGACGACCTGCTCGCGGCCTCCTCGCGCGCCGATGCCGTGGCCCAGGCGCTGGGCGGGCCCGGCTTCGGCCCCCTGTACGTCGCGTACGAGCGGGCGGCGCGGATCGCCGTCGGAGACGGGACCGGCCCGGTCGATCCTGCCCTGTTCGAGGCGCCGATCGAGCGGACCCTGTTCGAGGCGCTGCGCTCGGTCCAGGATCCCGTGGCGGAGGCCGCGCGCGCGGGCGATTACGCCGCGGCGCTGGAGGGGCTGCGGCCGCTGGTGGATCCCGTGAACCAGATCTTCGACGACGTGCTCATCATGGCGCCCGACGAGCGGGTGCGGGCGAACCGCCTGGCCCTGCTGCGGTCGGTCGTCGCGGTCTTCCGGCACGTCGCCGACTTCGCGAAGATCGTGATGGGGGAGCAGGAACGCGCGGTCGGCTAGGGATTCCCTCGCCGATTCGGTAATATGAAGGGGTATCCCACGGGACCCAGATCACCGAGGTGGAGCATGGCACAGGTAAGGAACCGCAGGACCCGGACCACGGCCCGCACGCGGGCGAAGCCCGCCCGGTCCGCCAAGGGGCGGGGAGCCCAGGCCAAGGGGCGGGTCGCCGCTGCGCGCGGCCGCCGCTCCGGCCGCTGGACGCTGCTCTTCGAGGAAGGCAACGCGACGATGCGCGAGCTGCTCGGCGGCAAGGGCGCCGGGCTGGCCGAGATGAGCCGCATCGGCCTGCCGGTGCCGCCCGGCTTCACGATCACGACCGAGGCCTGCCTGGAGTACATCGGCAAGGACCGCCAGTATCCCGACGGCCTGCTCGACGAGGTGCGCCGCCGGGTGCGCACCGTCGAGGAGCGCACCGGGAAGCGCTTCGGCGATCCGGCCAACCCGCTGCTCGTCTCCGTCCGCTCCGGCGCGAAGTTCAGTATGCCCGGGATGATGGACACGGTGCTGAACCTCGGCCTGACGCGGCAGACGGTGGAAGGGCTGGCCGCCCGCACGGGCGACCGCCGCTTCGCCTTCGACAGCTACCGCCGCTTCATGCAGATGTTCGGCAACGTCGTCCTCGGCATCAAGCACGAGCACTTCGAATCCGTGCTCGAAGGCCTCAAGCACCGCCGCGGCGTGACGCTGGACACCGAGCTGACGGCGAAGGATCTCGAGGAACTGACCGAAGCGTACCGCAAGGTGGTGCGCTCGCGGCTCGGCGAGGAGTTCCCCGACGATCCCTGGGCGCAGCTGGAGATGGCCGTCCGCGCGGTGTTCGACTCATGGAACAACCCCCGCGCCGTCACCTACCGGAACTTCAACAAGATCCCCCACGACCTCGGCACCGCGGTCAACGTCCAGACGATGGTGTTCGGGAACATGGGCACGACCTCGGGCACGGGCGTGGCGTTCACGCGCAATCCCGCCACCGGCGAGAGGCGCGTGTACGGCGAATACCTGCTGAACGCGCAGGGCGAGGACGTCGTCGCCGGGATCCGCACGCCCAAGCCCATCGAAGAGCTGGAGCGGGAGTTGCCCAAGGCCTACCGGCAGTTCATGGAGATCTGCGCGCTGCTCGAGAAGCACTACCGGGACGTCCAGGACGTCGAGTTCACGATCGAGAACGGCACGCTCTATCTCCTGCAGACCCGCGCCGGCAAGCGCACCGCCCCGGCCGCGGTGAAGATCGCCGTGGACATGGTCGGCGAGAAGCTGATCTCCAAGGACGAGGCCGTCCTGCGTGTGGAGCCCGCGTCGCTGGAGCAACTGCTGCACCCGCGGCTCGATCCTTCGGCGAGGAAGCAGCCGATCGCCAAGGGCCTGGCGGCCAGCCCGGGCGCGGCCTCCGGCATCGCCGTCCTCGACGCGGATCGCGCGGCCGAGCTCGGCAAGACCCAGAAGGTCATCCTGGTGCGGCCGGAGACCAACCCCGACGACATCCACGGCCTCGTCGCCGCCCAGGGCGTGCTGACCACCCGCGGCGGCATGACCAGCCACGCCGCCATCGTGGCGCGCGGCATGGGCAAGCCGGCCGTCGTCGGCGCGGAGTCGATCCGGGTGGACGAGGCCGGCCGCCGCTTCACCGCCGGCAGCGTCACCGTGGCCGAGGGCGACACCATCACGCTGGACGGGTCCACGGGCGAGGTGATGAGGGGCCAGGTGCCGGTGATCGAGCCGACCCTGACCGGCGAGATCCAGGATCTCCTGCGCTGGGCCGACCAGGCCCGCACCCTGGGCGTGCGCGCCAACGCCGACTACCCCCGCGACGCCCGCACCGCGCGGGAGTTCGGCGCCGAGGGGATCGGGCTGTGCCGGACCGAGCACATGTTCATGGAAGAAGAACGCCTGCCGATCATGCAGCAGATGATCATGGCCGGCACCGAGGCGGATCGCCGCAAGGCCCTGGACCGCCTGCTGGAGTTCCAGAAGGAGGACTTCAAGGGTCTCTTCCGCGAGATGGGCAGCCTGCCCGTGATCATCCGCCTGCTCGATCCGCCGCTGCACGAGTTCCTGCCGCGCCTGGAGGAGCTGCTCGTCGAGGTCACCGAGCTGCGGATGCAGGGCGAGACCGAGAAGCTGCGCGAGCGCGAGACGGTGCTGCGCCGCGTGCAGGCCCTGCACGAGTTCAACCCGATGCTCGGCCTGCGGGGCTGCCGGCTCGGCATCCTCTATCCCGAGATCAACGAGATGCAGGTGCGTGCCATCCTGCTCGCCGCGGTCGAGATGAAGAAGGAGGAGCGCATCGACGTCGTGCCGGAGATCATGATCCCGCTGATCGGCACGGTGAACGAGCTCCGGGTCGTCCACGAGCAGCTGCAGGCCGTGGCGCAGGACGTCATCCGGGAGGCCGGGGTGACGGTGCGCTACATGTTCGGGACGATGGTCGAGATCCCGCGGGCCTGCCTCGTCGCCGACGAGATCGCCGAGATCGCAGAGTTCTTCTCCTACGGCACGAACGACCTGACGCAGACGATCTTCGGCTTCAGCCGCGATGACGCGCAGGGCAAGTTCCTGCACATCTATCTGGAGAAGGGCATCCTCAAGGACGACCCGTTTCAGGTCCTCGACCGCGAGGGCGTCGGCGAGATGATGCAGATCGGCACCGAACGCGGGAAGAAGACCCGCAAGGATCTCGAGGTGGGCATCTGCGGTGAGCACGGCGGCGAGCCCTCCTCGGTGGAGTTCTGCCACCAGATCGGTCTGGACTACGTCTCCTGCTCGCCCTACCGGGTCCCGGTGGCCCGGCTGGCCGCGGCGCAGGCGGCGCTCAAGGAGAAGACGCAGGTTACCAAGGACGTGTGAGCACGACGCGGTCGCCGCGCGAGGTCACGGAGCAGTGGGAGCGTGAGCGCTTCAGCCCTCACGCCGCGCTGGCCGCGGCCTCGCGCGGCCGCGAGACCGCCGAGGCCCAGGACGCGCTGCGCACCGTCTTCCAGCGCGACCGCGACCGGGTCATCCACAGCAAGGCGTTCCGGAGGCTGAAGCACAAAACCCAGGTCTTCCTCGCCCCCGAAGGCGACCACTACCGCACGCGGCTCACCCACACGATCGAGGTGGCGCAGGTCGCCCGCACCGCCGCCCGCGCCCTGCGCCTGAACGAAGACCTCACCGAAGCGATCGCCCTGGCCCACGACCTCGGCCACCCGCCGTTCGGCCACGCCGGCGAGGCCGCCCTCGACGAGGCGATGCGCCCCGTGGGCGGCTTCAAGCACGACGAGCAGAGCCTGCGGGTCGTCCGGCTGCTCGAGCGGCGCACGCGCGCCGACGGGACGGTGGTCCCGGGGCTCAACCTCACCTGGGAGGTCCGGGACGGCATCGGGGGGCACTCCAAAGGGCTGCGCGACCTCGAGGCGGGCTCGCCCGCCGAGGCGCTGCCGGCGACGTGGGAAGGGCAGGTCGTCCGGCTGGCCGACCGCATCGCCTACGTGCACCACGACACCGACGACGCCGCACGGGCGGACCTCATCGCGGAGGAAGAGGTGCCGCCGGACGTCCGGGCGGTGCTCGGACAGCACCGCGGGGGGTGGCTGGGCGCGCTCGTCGGGGATCTGGTCCAGACGACGGAGCGCGCGGGCAGCGTCGGCCTGAGCGACCAGGCCCGGGAAGCCCTGAACCGCCTCAAAGACTTCCTGACCGACCGGGTCTACATGGGTCCCGCCGCGGCAGGCGAGGTGGACGGGGCGCGGCGGCTCGTCCTCGCCCTGTACGCCTATCACCTGGAGCACCCGGAGGACCTCTCTCCGGAGTACCGGGAGCTGATCAGGCAGGGGGAGGCGCTGCCCCGCGTCGTCGGCGACTTCCTGGCCGGGATGACCGACCGCTACGCGATCCGGGCCGCCGAGATTCACCTGGGGGAGACCCTGTTCTCCCCCAGGAGCTGGGCGCTCTGAGGGCCGGCGAGGAGCCCGAACGGGTCGGGGCGAACTCTGCGGGGACCCGGCGGCAGTAACCCGGTCCAGCGCGGCGAAGTGGCGAAGTGAGAGACGGGAGGAGGGATCGCCTCGTGGTCCGGGAGCGCGAGCCGCTGCACGTCATCGTCCAGGGGAAGCACATCGCCGTCACGCCCGCCCTGCGCGAGTACGCAGAGGAGAAGCTCGGCC
>DASUAK010000023.1:0-12186 GCA_035763845.1 bacterium
CGCCGTCGCCGGGATCACCCGACCCGACCGCACCGTTCAGGCCACCGTCGACTTCGTGGACATCGCGGGGCTGGTGCGCGGGGCCTCGCACGGCGAGGGGCTGGGCAACCAGTTCCTCGGACACATCCGCGAGGTGGCGGCTCTCGCCCATGTGGTGCGCTGCTTCCCCGACCCCGACGTCCCGCACATGGAGGGGGGCGTCGATCCGGTGCGCGACATCGAGCTGGTGGAGGCCGAGCTGGCGCTAGCGGATCTGGCCGCCGTGGAGCGCGAGGTCGAGCGCGCCCGCAGCCTCGTCCGCACCCACCACGATCCGAAGGCCGGCTCGCAGCTCACGCTGCTGAACGACGCGGCGGAGGCGCTCAAGCGGGGACGGCAGGTCCGCCTCCTGCCCTCCGATCCCGAGCGCGAGATGCTGCTCCGCCCGTTGCGGCTGCTCACCGACAAGCCGGTCGTCTACGTCGCCAACGTGGCCGAGGCCGAGCTGCCCTCGGGGGGCGCGGCGGCCGCGCAGGTGGTGCGGCACGCGGCGGAGGTGCGCGCCGGAGCCGTAATCCTGGCGGCGAAGCTCGAGGCGGAGGCGGCGGGACTCTCGGATGTCGACGCCCTCGAGCTCCTCCGGGCCTACGGGCTGGCGGAGCGGGGGCTGGACGCGCTGATCCACGCGGCCTACCGCCTGCTGGACCTGGTCACCTTCTTCAGCACCGCCTCCAAGGAGGTGCGGGCCTGGCCCGTGCCCCGCGGGACCCGGGCACCCCAGGCGGCCGGGGAGATCCACACCGACATGGAGCGGGGGTTTATCCGGGCCGAGGTCATCCAGTGGGAGGCGCTGGTCAGCGCGGGCTCCCTGCGCGCCGCCCAAGACCACGGTTTGATCCGCCTGGAAGGCAAGGACTACGTCATCCAGGACGGCGACGTCGTGCAGTTCCGCTTCGCGGTCTAGCCTCCGCCCGATCACGTCTATCGCCGAATCCTCTAGGCGCCGCCTATTCCCTCCTCCTCCGCCCTGGTGCTATAATGGCGGGGTCCCGTGGGAGGATCCCGCGGGGTTTTGTTACGGATGGGGACGTTCGCCGGAGGTTCGCGTTGAAGAGTTACGATCTCGTCTATATCGTCCGTCCCGACCTGGACGCCGACGCCCAGAAGGCCGTGACCGAGCGGTTGGGGCAGCGCATCACCGACCAGGGCGGCACGATCGAGGCCGTGGACGTCTGGGGCAAGAAGCGCATGACGTTCACCGTGAAGAAGTACCGCGAGGGGGTCTTCGTCCACACCCGGTTCGCGCTCGATCCCCGCAAGCTCGAGGAGATCCGCCGCGCGGCCGCCCTCAGCGAGGACGTCCTGCGCGCGACGATCACGAACGCCGTGGGCAAGCTGGCCGAGCCCAAGCCCGAGCCCAAGCCCGAGCCGAAGGCGGAGCCCGAAGCGGCCCCGGCCATGGCCGCCGCGGCGCCCGCGGCGCCCGAGGCACCCCGGCCGGCCGAGACGCCGGGGTCCTGAAACGTGCTCAACCGTATCATCCTCATCGGACGGCTGACGCGCGACCCTGAGCTGCGCTACATCCCGAGCGGGCATCCCGTGGCCAGCTTCACGCTGGCCGTCGACCGGCCGTTCGCGAACCAGCAGGGTGAGCGGCAGACCGACTTCATCGACATCGTGGCCTGGCGGCGTCTGGCCGAGCAGGTGACGCAGCATCTGAGCAAAGGCCGGCTGGTGGCCGTCGAAGGTCGGCTGCAGATCCGGTCGTACGAAACGCAGGACGGGCAGAAGCGCAAGGTCGCGGAAGTCGTCGCGGACGGTGTCCGCTTCCTCGACCGCAAAGGTCCCGGGGCGGCGCCTGAAGTGGCGGGCGCGCCCACGGAGGTAGAGGCCGAGGCCGCCGCCGATGGCGGCGGCGACGACGTCCCGTTCTAGCACGCTGGAGATGGTGGAGCGATAGGCATGGCAGACACGCGCGACCGACGGCAGGGCAAGAAAGAGTGGCGGGGCCGCAGGCCGAAGCGGCGGAACTGTCAGTTCTGCATGGAAAAGGCCGAGGTCATCGACTACAAGGACGTCAACCGGCTGCGCCGGTTCGTGACCGAGCGCGGCAAGATCCTCCCGCGCCGGGTGTCCGGGACGTGCGCGCGGCATCAGCGCACGCTCGCCACGGCCCTCAAGCGCGCCCGCGAGCTGGCGCTGCTCCCGTACACGGCCGAGTAACACCTGCGCCCGGAGGCGCAACCCCATGAGCAACCGCACCATCCCGGTGCGCGGCCTCACCGAAGGTGCGATCCTCGCCGCCCTGGTGGCGCTGTTCACGCTGGCGGCGACGTACCTGCCGCTGGCCGGGATCGCCTCGACGTTCGTCTCACCGATCCCGCTCACGGTCCTTGTCGTCCGCCGGGGGATCCGCGTGGCCGTCCTGGCCGCCCTCGTCGCCGCGGGTCTGTCCGCCGCGATCGGCGGCCCGCTCACCGGGCTGACCATCGTGGTGACCTTCGCCCCGCTGGGGATCACCCTCGGCGCCGTGCTGCGCGCGCGCCCGTCGGCGACCGCGGCCCTGCTCGCCTCCGCCGGCGTGGCCACGCTTTCCATCCTCGCGAACCTGGCGATCACGGTGGCTATCTCCGGCTTCAATCCCTACACGCTGATGATCCAGGGCATGGCGCAGGGGCAGGAGAGCGCGATGGCCTTCTACAGAGGCCTGGGCATCAGCCCTGCGCAGATCGACCAGGTGAGCGGCGCGATGCGCCAGATCATCGACCTCATGCCACGCCTCATCCCGCTGCTGATCGCCGTGGGCGGGCTGACCGTCGCCTACGTGAACTTCGAGGTGGCGCGCTTCGTGCTCCGGCGCTTCGGCATGCCCGCCCCGGCCCTGCCCCCGATCTCGTCGTGGCGGGCGCCGGCCGCCTTCCTCTGGCTGCTGCCGCTGGGGCTCGTCCTGGTCACCGTGGCCAGCGCGGCGCAGCGCCCGCTGCTGCTGCCGGGAACGACGCTGCGGATGCTGCCGCCCGACGACCTTGCGGTCATCGCGCGGGGCTCCGCGACACGGCTCCCCGCGCTGGAGACCGCGGGATTGAATCTCTTCATCCTGGCCCAGATGATGTACGGCCTCCTCGGCGTGATCGCGGCATGGGTGCTGCTGGAGCGCTACGGCGCACCGCGCTGGATGCGCTGGCTGGCCCTGTTCTTCCTCTTCACGACGCCGCAGCTCGGCATCGCCGTCTTCTTCCTCGGCCTGGCCGACGCGGCGTTCGATCTGCGCGGCCGGTGGCGGGCGGCGCGGCCGGTGGAGGCATCGTCATGAGGGTCATCCTGCTCAGGGACGTTCCCGCGCTGGGGCGCACGGGCGCGATCAAGGACGTCAAGGAAGGCTACGCGCGCAACTTCCTCATCCCGCGCGGCCTGGCCGCCGAGGCGACCGAGGGGAACATGCGGTCCCTCGAGCGGCAGCAGCGCGCGCACGCCGAGCGGACGGAGCGCGAGCGCACGGACGTGGAGCGGCTGGCCGCCGAGCTGGCCCAGGCGGTCGTCGAGATCCGCGCCAAGGGCGGCGAGGGAGGCCGGCTGTTCGGCTCCATCACGGCCCAGCACGTGGCCGACGCGCTGGCGCGGCGCGGGGTGCAGGTGAACAAGCGGCAGATCGAGCTCGAGGAGCCGATCAGGAGCGCCGGCTTCTACAAGGTGCCGGTGCGGGTCGGAGCCGGGGTCGTCGCCCACGTCGACGTCAATGTCGTCACGACCCACTAGGCAGATCAATCCGACCGGGCGCCTCACCGAGCGCGAAACGCTGCGCCGCAAGGCCGCCGCGCTCGTCGGAGTGCTGACGAGCCTCTACGGGCAGGAGCGGTTGGGCAAGCGCGCGGAGCGCGTCGGCGCCCGGGCGATGCTGAACAGCCCGCAGCTGGGGCGCCGCGTCCTGGCTCTGCAGCGCCTGGTCTTCGACGACACGAACCTGAGCACCGTGCCGCGCGAGGCCGAGATCCCCGCCGTGCTCGAGGATCTGCAGGAGCGCATCGCCGACCTCATGGCCCGCAAGTCCATCGAGGACGAGATCGAACGGCGCGTGCAGGACCGGATGAAGGAGCGGCAGGACGAGTACCTCCGCACCATCCGCATGCAGGTGATGCGGGACACCATGGGGCCGGAGACGGAGGCGACGCGGGCCAAGCTGGCCGAGCTGGAGCGTCTGGAGGACGTCCGCCTGGCGCGCACGGCGCTGGAGGCCCTGCGGCCCCGCAAGCTTTCGCAGGTCGTCGGGCAGGAGCGCGCCATCCGCTCCCTGCTGGCCAAGCTGGCCGTGCCCATCCCGCAGCACGTCATCCTCTACGGGCCCCCGGGCGTCGGCAAGACGACCGTGGCCCGCCTGGTGCTGGAGGAGGCCAAGCGCCTGCCCCAGAGCCCGTTCGGGAAGGCGGCCACCTTCATCGAGGTGGACGCCTCGACGCTGCGCTGGGACTCCCGCGAGGCCACCAACCCGCTGCTCGGCTCCGTGCACGATCCCATCTATCAGGGCAGCCGCAGGGAGTTCGCCGAGCTCGGCATCCCCGAACCCAAGCTCGGGCTGGTCACGCGGGCGCACGGGGGCGTGCTCTTCATCGACGAGATCGGCGAGCTGGACGCGGTGCTGCAGGCCAAGCTGCTGAAGGTGCTCGAGGACAAGCGCGTCTTCTTCGAATCGAGCTACTACGAAGGGGCGAACCCCCAGCTGCCGGCCTACGTCAAGCGCCTCTTCGACGAAGGCGCCCCGGCGGACTTCCTGCTCATCGGCGCCACGACCAAGGAGCCCGAGGAGATCAGCCCGACGCTGCGCTCGCGCTGCGCGGAGGTGTTCTTCGATCCCCTCTCCCAGGATGACATCCAGAAGATCGTGCGCCAGGCCGCCCGGCGCCTCCGCGTCGAGCTGGAGAGCGGCGTGCCTCAGACGATCAGCGAGTACACGGTGGAAGGGCGCAAGGCGGTCAACCTCCTGGCCGACGCCTACGGCGTCGCGCTGTACCGCCGCCGCGGGCGGGGCCATCCCCGGATCACGCGCCAGGACCTGCTCGAGGTCGTGCGCAGCGGGCGGCTGGCCGCCACCACGCCGGCGAAGGCCTCCGACGTGCCGGAGACCGGCAAGGTCTTCGCCCTCGGCGTGACCCAGTACGTCGGCTCGCTGATCGAGATCGAGGCCACCGCCTTCCCGGTGGGGAAGCGCCAGCGGGGCGCGATCCGGTTCAACGAGACCGCCGGGACGATGGCCAAAGACTCGGTGTTCAACGCCGCCTCCGTGATCCGCAAGGTCGCCGGGATCGACGTGGGCAACTACGACATCCACGTGAACGTCATCGGCGGGGGACTGATCGACGGTCCCAGCGCCGGCCTCGCGGTCGTCCTGGCGATGCTGAGCGCCATCCAGAAGAAGCCCGTGCGCCAGGACGTGGCCGTGACCGGCGAGGTGTCCATCCAGGGCCGCGTCAAGCAGGTGGGCGGGATCCCCGAGAAGCTTTACGGCGCGCGCCAGGCCGGGATGCGGAAGGTCCTGGTCCCCGAGGAGAACCGCAACGACGTGCCCTCAGGGGCCCGCGGGCTGGAGGTCGTCACGGTGGCGACCATCGACGAGGCCCTTCCCCACCTCTTCGCGCAGAAGCGCCCCGGAAACGGCCGGAAGAAGCCCGGATAGGAGCACGTCTCCCCAGGATATCCACAGTCAGGGGGCTGGGTTCTCCACCGAAAGTCCGCATTTATCCACCAGAAATGTGAAGGCATCCCCCGAACCCCGCGGTCGTCCACAGCCTGTCCCCAAGGCACTCACAACATCTCTCCCGAATCCTCCGGCCCGTCAGGAGCTTGACAAAGCCGCACGGAGTGTGCGAACATATGTTCGCTATATCCATTGCGGTCGTGGGTGGGAGGTCTAGACCGTGTCCCTGAGCACTTCCGTCGATCGCGTTCCCCCGCAGAATCTCGACGCCGAGCAGGGTGTCCTCGGCTCGATGCTGCTCGACCGCGACGCCATCGCCCGCGTCGTGGAGCTCGTCCGGGCCGAAGACTTCTACCGCGACGCGCACCGCCGCATCTACGAGGCGATCACCGATCTGTTCGAGCGGGGCGAGCCGGTCGACCTGATCACGGTCACCGACCGCCTGCGGGACAAGGGCCAGCTCGACGACATCGGCGGGGCGGGCTACGTCACCTCGCTGCTGAACTCCATCCCCACCGCGGCGAACGTGGAGTACTACGCCCGCATCGTCCTGCAGAAGTCGATGCTGCGCCAGCTGATCAGCGCCGGCACGCAGATCGCGCACATGGGCTACGAGGCGGCGCAGGAGGTCGAGCTGCTGGTCGACATGGCGGAGAAGCTCGTCTTCAGCATCGCCAACCGGCGGATGCTCCAGGAGTTCCTGCCCATCCGCGAGATCCTCAAGGAGAGCTTCGAGCGCATCGACCGGCGCTATCAGGACAAGGGCACCGTGACCGGCGTGCCCACGGGGTTCACCGACCTCGACCAGAACACCAGCGGCCTGCAGCCTGGCGACCTCGTCATCGTCGCGGCGCGGCCGGCGATGGGGAAGTGTCTCAGGTACGACGCGGAGATCGTGGACGCCCGCACCGGGGAGGTCTGCACGATCCAGGAGATCGTGGGCCGCTCCCGCACCGTGCTCTGGACGCTCGATGCGGAGGCGCATCTGACGACCGCGGAGCCGTCGCGGTTCGTGGACGACGGCATCAAGTCCGTCTACCGGGTGCGCACGGCCTCAGGGCGAGCGGTGGAGACCACCCTGTCGCACCCGTTCCTCACCCCGGCCGGCTGGCGGCGGCTGGACGACATCCAGACCGGCGAGATGATCGCCGTGCCGGCGCGGCTGCCCGTCTTCGGCGCCCTCGACCTGCCGGCCTACGAGGTGAAGCTCCTCGGCTACCTCTGCGCGCAGACGATGCACGCCTCGCCGGTGCTGGCCGCCGACTACGCGGACGCGGTCACGGTGGGCGAGGCCATCCGCGCGGCGACCCGGCCGGCTCAATCCGTCGAGGCGCCGGCGGACGAGCGTGCGTCCGGGCTGGCTCCCGTGCAGGGCGGCTCGGCGCCGGAGACGGTGAGCGCGCTGCTGGCGCGCCATCCCGACCTGGCGCGGGACGGCGAGGGCCACACCATCCCGCCGCTCGTCTTCACCCTCACGCGGGAGAAGCTGGCGCTCTTCCTCTCCCGGCTGCTCGCCTGCGTGGGCACCGTCGAGACGGAGCCCGATGTGACCGTGCGTGCGAGCTTCCCCTCCGCGCGCATGGCCCGCCAGGTCCGCCATCTGCTGCTGCGCTTCGGCGCCGCGGCCGTGGTGGAGGACCAGACCCTCGCCGTTTCGGGCGAGCAGGCGCGGGTGCTGTTCCGCGAGGTGGGCGTGCTGGGCTGGGAGCGCCTGCGGACCTGGGCGCGCTACGATCAGGGGCGGCTGCTGCCGGAGACCGACATCCTCTGGGACGCCGTCACGGCGATCGAGTACACCGGCGACGTCCAGGTGTACGACCTCACGGTGCCCGGGACGCACAACTTCGTCGCCGACGACGTGTGCGTGCACAATACCACGTTCTCGCTGAACATCGCCGCGCACGCCGCGATCCACCACCACGTGCCCTGCGCGATCTTCAGCCTGGAGACCTCCAAGGAGCAGCTCGTCCAGCGCTTCCTCTGCGCGGAGGCCGACGTGGACGGCAGCAAGCTGCGCACCGGGTTCCTGGCCGACTCCGACTGGCCCAAGCTGGCCCGGGCCATGGGCAAGCTCTCCGAGGCGCCGGTCTTCATCGACGACTCGGCCAACATCTCCGTCATCGAGATGCGGGCCAAGGCGCGCAAGCTGAAGGCCGAGCACGGCCTGGGCCTGATCGTCGTGGACTATCTGCAGCTGATCCAATCCTACCGGCGCAACGAGAACCGCACTCAGGAGATCTCCGAGATCGCCCGCTCCCTGAAGACGCTGGCCAAGGAGCTGGAGATCCCCCTCATCGCCGTCTCGCAGCTCAGCCGCGCCGTCGAAATGACCGGCACCCGCCGCCCGCTGCTGTCACATCTCCGGGAGAGCGGAGAATTGGAACAAGTTGCGGACCTCGTCCTGTTTATCTACCGCGACGACTACTACAACGCCGAGACCGAAAAGAAGAACATCGCGGAGATCATCATCGCCAAGCACCGCAACGGCCCGATCGGCCAGGTCGATCTCTTCTTCCATAAGGAGTTCAGCAAGTTCGCCAACCTTGAGAGGCGGAGGCCGTAGCCGAACGGAACCGCCCCCGCCCTCGTCGAAGCCCATCTCCTGATGGGCAGCGTCCTGGCGCTCGCGTCCTCCCTGCTCTTCGCCGCCGCGGCGCTGCTCGTCCGGCGGGGGATGCAGGGCTCCAACGCCGCCACCGCCACCGTCATCTCCATCGGCACGAACCTCGTCGCGATGTGGATTCTCGCGCTGGCCGTGGGCTCGATCGGCCGGGTGACGCTGGCCGCGGCGCTCACGCTGCTGCTGGCGGGGATGTTCGCGCCGGCACTGGCGCGGCTGACCTACTATGAGAGCCTCAACCTCATCGGCGTAGCCCGCGCCTCGACGATCAGCAACACGACGCCGATCTTCACGGCGGTGATGGCGGTGCCGGTGCTGGGGGAGACGGTGTCCTGGCGGCTCGCCGCGGGGACGCTGTTCGTGGTGATCGGGCTGGCCCTCACCGTGCGGCCCGACCGGGCCGCACCCTCGGACCGGCCGTGGGCGGGCGCGCTGCTGGCCTTGAACACGGCGGTGATGGCCAGCATCTCCTTCATGCTGCGCAAGCTGGGCCTGCGCATACTGCCGGATCCCGCGGTGGCCTCGGCCCTCACAGTGACCGGCTCGCTGATCACCCTGCTGCCGTACCTGTGGCTGCGCTCCCGGGCGGAGCCGCTGCGGGCCGAGGGGCGCGCCCTGGGCTTTCTCGTCGCCGGGAGTGTCTTGACGACGGGGGCGTTCCTGGCCTACTTCGTCGCCCTCAGCGTCAGCGATCTGGTCAAGGTCAGCCCGCTGTCCAACACCACCCCGCTGTTCGCGCTCGCCCTGCTGGCGCTCTTCCGCCAGCATGAAGTGATCCGCGCCGGCACGGTGGCCGGCGCGGTCCTGACGGTGCTCGGGGTTCTCTTCGTCGTGGCGGGCTAATCGCCGATCCGGTCCAGCTCCTCACCCACGGCGTCGGCCAGCGGCTTGAGGGTGGCGTAGTCAAACTTGAACTGCGCCCCCGCGGCCTCGAACAGGCGCGGCAGTGTGCGGCTGCCTCCGAGGCTGAGGGCCTGCCAGTACCGCTCCACCGCGCCCCGGTAGTCGCGCCGGCTCTGCAGCCAGACCTGCAGGGCGCCGGTCTCCGCGATCCCGTACTCGATGTAGTAGAAGGGGTTCGTGAACAAGTGCAGCTGGCGATGCCACAGCCAGCCCAGCGGCTCCTCGTAGCCGGTCCAGTCGATCGAGGGCTGGAAGCGCCGGTAGATCTCCACCCACTTCTTCCGCCGCTCCTCGCGGCTGTGGCCTACGTGCGTGTACACCCAGTGCTGGAAGGCGTCGATCGTGGCGATCCAGGGGAAGATCAATGTCGCATCTTCCAGCGTGTTCCGGTAGGAGCGCGTGAACTCCGACGCGTCCTTGTAGAAGACGCCCAGGTAGGGCGCGGCCAGCAGCTCCATGCCCATCGAGGCCACTTCGGCGAACTCGTACGGCGTCGTCCGGTAGTGGATCAGCGGATCCTCGCGCGAGGCCAGCTGGTGGAAGGCGTGGCCGCCCTCGTGCAGCAGCGTGCGAACGTCGTCGTCGCGTCCCACCGCGTTCATGAAGATGAAGGGCCAGCGCCGCTCGTGCAGCGTGCTCTGATACCCGCCCGGGGCCTTCCCCTTGCGGGACTCGAGATCGAGGAGCTTTTCTTCGCGCATGAACTTGAACTGCTCGCCGAGGGCCGGGTCGACGCGCCGGAAGATCTCCTCGCAGCCGGTGATCAACTGGTCCGCCGACTCGAACGGCCGCAGGGGCGGCCGGTTCAGCGGATCGACCTGCGTGTCCCACGGCCGGACGCCGGGGATACCGAGCTTCTTTCTTCGGTCGTCGTAGATCCGTCTGACCAGGGGCAGCAGCGCCTGCTCCACGCCGTCGTGGAACTGGAAGCAGTCCTGAGGCGTGTAGTCGAAGCGGCGGCGGCGCTTGAAGACGTAATCCCTGTAGTTCTCGAAGCCCGCGTTCTTCCCGATCCGGTCGCGCAGGACGACCATCTTGTCATAGAGCTCCTCGAAGGCCTCCCGGTCCTGCAGGCGGCGGCGGGCCACCAGCTCCCACACCTCCTGCCGCACGGCGCGGTCGGTCTCGTCCAGGTACTTGGCGGCCTGCTGGAGGGTGAGCTCCTTTCCCCGGAAGGACACGGTCATCGCGCCGGTGATCTTCTGATACTCCTTGGAGAGCATCGCCTCGTCCGTCTCGAGCGGGACGTTCTCCGGGCGGAAGAGGGCGACGTTGGTCTCGACGATCCGGTCCATCACCCCGTAGCGGTCCATCCGCAGCTGCTTCCGGAAGGGGTTGGCCAGGTAGGCCACGTCGAGGGCGTGCCACAGCGGCTTGGTCTTGGGGTCGATCTCCTGGATGAAGTGATTGTACGCCTGCTCGCGCTTGGGGTCGTCGGTCTGCGTCGTCATCGCCACATAGCGGCGCGTGCGCTCTTCGGCGACCGCCGCACCCAGCTCGGAGCAGTCGAACAGCCACCGCTCGAACTCGTCCAGGGAGTTGATCGAGCGGCTGAGCAGCTGCTGGAAGAGCGGCTCCAGCTGCGCCCACTCCCCCATGTCGGCGTCTTTGGGGACGAACCGGCGGGGGAACTCTCGGCGCGGATCAACCTGCATCGTCATGCGCACGGCGGGCCTCCGGCTGGTGGCTCTGGGGAAAAAGGCGTGAGTGTTCTTTTTGGGGGAGGGCCGGGGGAAATCCTGCCGGACGATGGAATACCGACCCATGCGCATCGCGCTTTTCGCGCTGCTGGCGGCAGCGCTGCTCGCCGCGCCGGCCGCCGCCGCGCCGCCCCCGCCGCGCCTGGCGGTGTGGATGGAAGTGTCGGCCAACCTCCCCATCTACGCCTCCCGCGAGCGCATCGTCGAGGTGCTGGACCGCATGAAGGCCGCGGGCGTCACGGACGTGGTCCCGGAGGCGAAGAACGCCTGGGGATTCGTGCTGTACGAGAGCGCCTTCGCCCCGCACATCCGCACCTCGCCCGTGCCCCGCACGCAGTGGCCGGCCTATGACGCGCCGGCCACCTGGTTCCCGCAGGACATCGACCCCCTCCGGGTGGTGATCGAGGAGGCGCACGCCCGCGGGCTGCGGGTGCACGCCGCGGTCAACGTCTTCGGGGAGGGGCTGAACGCGGCCGGCCTGGGACCCGCCTTCGAGCGGGCCGGCTGGATGGCGCAGCACATGACGCCCGGGGGTACGCTGATCCCCGGCTCCCAGGTCGGCATCGTCGCCTTCGCCAACCCCGCCCATCCCGAGGTCCAGCTCTACGAGCTTGCCGTCCTCCAGGAGGTGGTCAGCCGGTACGAGGTGGACGGCATCGTCCTCGACCGCATCCGCTTCCCGGACGGCACGGCCGACTTCTCCGACTTGAGCCGCGCCCGCTTCGAAGCGCACCTGGGCCGGCCGGTGGAGTCCTGGCCCGGCGACGTCCTATCGGGGACGGGGGAGCAGCTGGTACAGGGTCCGCTCTTCCCCGAGTGGGTCGCCTGGCGCGCCCGCATCATCCAGCAGTTCGTGCGGGCAGCCGAGGCAGTCGTCCACGGGAACAAGCCCGCTATCGCCTTCGGGGCGTACGTCGGAGGATGGTATCCCACCTACTGGCAGGAGGGTGTGAACTGGGCCAGCAGACGTGCCCCCACCAGCTCGTGGCCCGAGCTGTCGTGGGTGGGCGCCCCCTGGCAGGAGGCAGCGGTGGGGGAGATGCTCGACTACCTGATGGTGGGGCTGTTCTATGGTCCGGTGCGGCCGCTCGAGGCGCTGCGTGCGGGCTCACCCGGCTGGATGAGCGTCGAGGGGGGCGCGCTCATGGCACGGGACCTGCTGGCTGGCGGGGCCGCTCCGGTCGGATCGCTCTATCTGCTGCTGTACGAGCACCAGCCCGAGCAGTTCCGCGCCGCGCTGGAGACGGTGCTCTCCCTGCACGGCGGGGCGATGCTGTTCGACCTCGTCCATCTCG
>DASUAK010000024.1:0-8339 GCA_035763845.1 bacterium
TACCGCTCCGTGATCTCGTTCGCCGTCCCGGTGTAGACGCGGTCGCCGGCGTACACGTGCGGCTGGACCTCGGGGAAGCCCCGGAGGATCTCCAGGACGGCGCGCGCGTGATCGTAGTCCAGGAACACGCGCCGCCACTCCCCGCCTGTCGAAAAGTCGTACACGAGCCCTCCATTGTAGAGGATCACCGGCGGGTCGGCCCCCACCGCGCGCACGTACTGCTCCGCCGACATCCAGATGCGCCCCGTGGCCAGGAGCACACGCACGCCCTGCGCCTGCGCGGCGCGCACCGCCGCCAGCACCCCGGGGGTGATCTCCCGTTGACCGGTGACGATGGTCCCGTCGATGTCGGCGACCAGGAGCCGGTACGGCGCGCTCACCGCGCGGCGGGCTCCGGGAGCGGCAATGTCACCGTCCGGCCCTCCCGCGCGGCGGCATAGCACGCTTCCACCAGCTCGGTGGCCCGATAGCCGTCCTCCGCGGTCACCGCCGGCGGCCGCTCCCCCAATACGGCGTCGATGAAGAGCCGGTCCTCCGCGACGTAGCCCCACTTCTGCTCGAACGGCATCTGGAAGCAGTCCAGGGCCTCGACCTGCTCGCGCATCCCCGGGCTGTACCAGGCCCGCTCCAGCTCCTCGGTGACCACGGTCTGGTGCGCGCCGTAGATCTCCACCCGCTCGTAGGGGAACAGCCACGAGGTGTGCGCCACGCTGGTGAACGAGGTGACGACGCCGCCGCGGAAGCGCAGCAGCATGACGAAACCGTCCGGCTCCTGGTAGACGCTGCGCCGTGCGTAGCCCTGGATCTCCTGCACGTCGCCGAACAGGAAGCGCCCCATGTCGAAGAGGTGCACCGGCGTCTCGTAGAGGTAGCCGCCGGTGACCTTCGGATCGCCGGTCCAGGCGGGCTGCTGCAGCTCGCCCCGGTTGTGCTTCATCTGCGCCGCGTACGGCGTGAGGCGGCCGTCCTCGATCAGTCGCCGCGCGAAGGCATAGACATTACTGAACCGCCGGTTGAATCCCAGCTGATAGATGGCCTTCGCGCGGCTGGCCGTTTCACGGATGCGCCAGGCCCCCTCGAGCGATGTGGCCATCGGCTTCTCGGAGAAGACGTGGATGCCCGCCTTGAGGCACTGCAGCACGGGGTCCACGTGCATCGTGTTGGGGGTGGCCACGTACACCGCCTCCACCCGCGCCTCCAGCAGCGCGTCGAGCGACGGCAGGGCCTTGGTCCCCACCTCCCCGGCCAGCCGCTGTGCGGCCTGCGGCACAACGTCCGCCACGCCGGCCAGCGTCACCCGCTTGTCCCGGCTCAGGTCCAGGGCGTGGATGCGCCCGATGAACCCCGCTCCGAGCAGGCCCACGCGCACGCTCATCGCGCCACCTGCCGGGCGAAGAGCGCTTCCATCTTCTCCCGGGACACGCGCGCCAGACGCAGCGGGTCCCAGGCGTAGTACTCGGGCCGGAACAGCTCGATCGACCAGGGCCCGTCGTACCCCAGATCCTCGATCCGCCGCACCAGGTCGCGCAGCGGGATCACCCCGTCACCGGGGAGCAGCCGGTGTTCGTCGCGGAGGTCGCGGCGGGGCCGGTCCTCGGCGTCGTCCAGATGGACGATGAAGAGCTGCTCCGGGCGCAGCCCCTCCAGCATCCCCCAGGTCGAGCCGCCGGCGTAGAAGTGGAAGGCGTCGATCACCACGCCCACGGCGCGGTCGCCCGCCGCGTCGACGATCCTGCGCGCGGCGGCCAGCGTGTTGACGGTGCAGCCGGCGAAGCCGAGGAATTCGAACCCCACCCGCACCCCGAACGGACGCGCCGCTCCGGCGATGGCCCGCAAGGCCTCCACGGCCACCGGCTCGATGCGCGCGCGCTCCCCCGCCTCGTCCTGGAAGCTCGGCACGGCCACGATGTAGGGACAGGCCAGCGCGGCCGCCCACTCGCTGAAGACCTTGACCCGGTCGAGCAGCTGGCCCAGGGCCTGCCCGGTAGGATGGGTGGCGTGCTCGAGCGCGTTCAGCGTGTACGCCTCCAGCCCCGCGTCCGCCAGCTCCCGGCGCAGCCCCTGCAGGGTGCCGCCCGCGTCCAGGTACGCCTGCAGCTTGGTGTCCCGGACCTCGAGCACCTGGTACCCGGCCTCGCCTGCGGCGCGGATGTCCGTGCGCAGGTCCGCGCTCCCCGTCGTCGCGCCGTTCAACCCGTACCGCCTCATGATGTCAGCACCTCGAGCGCCCTCCCTACGGCCGCCGCCGGCTCCCCGGTCGGCCAGCATTCCAGCCCGACGTATCCGCCGTAACCGTCCGCGTGCAGCGCGCGCGCGACCTGCGGCCAGTCGATCGCCCCGGACCCGGGCTCCCGGCGGCCGGGGACGTCCGCCACGTGCACGTGCGCCGTGACCGCGAGCGCCTCCGGGAGCCGCATGAGCAGGTCGCCGTGCATCATCCGCATGTGGTACACGTCCAGGAGCAGGCGGACCGAGGCAAGGTCCACCTCACGGATCAGCTCCAGCGCATCGGGCAGCGTGTCCAGGAAGTAGCCCGGATGGTCGAGCGCCGAGTTCAGCGGCTCGACGGCGAGCGTGATCCCCGCCGCGCCGGCGAGCTCGCCGGCGGCGCGCAGCCCCGCCACCGCGGCTTTCCACTGGGTGTGGTGCGACACACCGCCGATCGTGTAGCCGGTGTGCGCGACCAGCATCGTCGTCCCGAGGCGCCGGGCGATCTCGATCGACCGCCCGAGGTGCCTGAGGGCCTCGCCGTGTGACGCGGCATCCACCAGCGGCTCTTCGAAGGTGTTGCCGCTGAAGATGACCACCGGCAGGCTGCGCCGCTCGGCCTCCGCGTGCAGCTGCTCGAGGTCGCGGCCGCGCCAGTCCCAGAACTCGATCGCCCCGGCGGCGCCGGCCACGTCGAGGGCGTCCGGAAGGGGCAGCGGCCCCGTCATCGCGTCGAGACAGACGCAGACGTTCATGCCTTCTCCCGGATCGCGCCGAAGGTCAGAGCGGTGAGCACGTACCGCCGGGCCAGCAGCAGCAGCGCCACCGGCACCGCCGCCGCCATCGCCCCCACCGCGGCCATCTCGTTCCAGATGATCTCGAACTGCGTGACCAGGCTGGCTACGCCGATCGGGAAGGTCTGGGAGCGCGGCGTGGCGCTGAGGATGAAGGCGAACATGAACTCGCTCCAGCTCAGCGCAAAGGTGATCACCGCGGTGGCCAGCAGCGCCGGGGCCAGCTGCGGCAGGAGGATCGTGAAGAAGGCGCGCAGCCGCGTCGCCCCGTCCACGAGCGCCGCCTCCTCGATCTCCATCGGCACCTCGAGCAGGAAGCCGCGCAGCATCCAGGTCGCAAAGGGCAGGCTGAAGACGGCGTACAGCAGCACGAGCGACAGCGGGTTGTCGTACAGCCCGGCCCGTCGCACGAGGTCGAAGAACGGGATGACGACCACGATCGGCGGCAGGAAGCGCAGGCTGAGGATCCAGTTCAGCAGGGCCCGGCGGAAGCGCACCGGCACCGGCAGGCGCGTCACCGGGTAGGCGATGAGCATCGCCACGAGCAGCCCGATCACCACCGCGGCCAGGCACACCACCAGGCTGTTGCGCAGCAGCGTCAGGTACCCGCGGTCCACCAGCACCGAGACGAAGGGCTGCACCGTGACCTGCTCGGGCAGGATCGTCGCCGGGAAGCGGTAGAACTCGGCGAGCGGCTTGATCGCGGTGAGCACCATCCAGGCGTACGGGAAGAGGTACAGCGCCCCCAGGGCGACCAGGAGCGCCGCGGCGAGCACCCGCCAGATCCCGCGCGCTCTCACTCCGTCACCTCACGGCCGAGGTACCGCCCCAGCACGGCGAAGGCTGCGGAAGAGACGGCGAGCACGAACAGCGATACGGCCGCGGCGTAGCTCAGATTGAAGAACTTGAAGGCGATGCGGTACAGGTAGACGCTGAGGAACTCGGTCGAGGCCCCCGGCCCGCCGCCGGTGAGCACCAGGACGTGGTCGAAGACCCGGAAGGTGTCGGTGAAGCGGAAGATCAGCACCAGCAGCAGCAGCGACGACAGGTAAGGGAGCTCGATCTGCCGGAACAGGTGCCAGCCTCCCGCCCCGTCCACCAGGGCGGCCTCGACGGCGTCCTGCGGCACGGCCTGCAGGCCCGCGAAGCAGACCAGGAAGACGAAGGGCATCCACTGCCAGACGTCCACGCTCACCACCGCGAACATCGCGGTGTCCGCCCGCGACAGCCAGAGGATCTCCCCCGACCCTCCCAGGGCCTGCAGGATCACGTTCAGCACCCCGTAGGTCGGGGTATAGATCAGGCGCGCGATGACGCCGGCGGCCACCGGCGGGGTGACCATCGGGATGATGAAGAGCAGGTAGACGAGGGTGCGCGCCCACCCGCTGCGGATCGTGCGGTGCACCAGCAGCGCCAGCCCCAGACCGAGCAGGAGCTCCACGGAGAGCGCCGCGGTCACGTACACGCCGGTGGCGCGCAGGGAGGCGAAGAACGTCGGATCGGCGAAGGCGCGCGCGAAGTTGTGCAGGCCGACGAACTCCCCGGTGCGGTAGTTCCGCAGGCTCAGTCCGACGTTGTAGATCAGCGGATAGGCCACGAGCGTCGCCAGCAGCACCACGGGCGGCGCCACCAGGAGATAGGGCGTCGCGTGGCGGAGCCACCGCGCGGAAACGAGCCCGGGGGCGGCGAGCCCCCGGGCTCCGGCCTCAGCGATAGTACCCGGCCTCCTTCATGTGCGATTCGATCTCGCGTGCGGCCTTGACGATCGCCTCTTCCGGCGTCTCCAGGCCGGCCAGCGCGGCGTTGACGTGCGTGCCCAGGATGGCCTCCACCGCGAACCACTCCGAGGTGCGCGGCCGCCACTCCGCGGGCGCGTTGAGCGAGTCGGCCATGGCGCGGAAGAACGGAAACTTCCTGTTCATCTCCGCGTTGAGCAGGACCGACTTCCGGAACGGGATGCCCCCGCCCAGGGCGTAGGGCTGCTGGACCTTCGCGCTGGTGGCCCACCTGATGAACTCGAAGGCCCAGCGCTGATTCTTGCTGCCCCTCGGGATGCCGAGCAGCCAGTTGCCGATCATCGGCGCGTGCTTGTTCCCCGGTCCCATCGGGGCGAGCGTGTAGCCGACCTTCCCAACGACCTTGGAGACCGCCGGGTTCTCGACGATGTCCGTGATCTCGGCCGGCCAGATGAAGCCCTGCGCGGCGCGCCCGGTGGCGAACTCGCGCGCCCGCTCGGCGGCGTCGTAGTTCTCGACCCCGCGCGGGGCGTACTGCTTCAGCGTCACGGCGAAGAAGGTAAGCGCGTCCACCGACGCCTTGGAGTTCAGGACAACCTTCCAGTTGTTGTCGAAGATCCGCCCGCCGAAGGAGAGGAGGACCGGCGTGAACTCGGAGATGACCGGGTTGCCCTTGGCTCCGCGGATGACGAAGCCGTACATCGGCTTCGCGGGATCATGGACCTTCTTCGCGTTGGCGAGGACGTCGTTCCACGTCTTGGGTGCGGAGACGAGGTCCTTGCGGTACATGAAGAACTCGACGTTCCCGACGAGCGTGATCGCATACAGCCGCCGCGGCTTGGCGGCTTCGCCGGGAGGCACCGGGCCGCGCGGCGGTGGCCACGAACCGAGGTCGTAGACGACGGGGAAGATGTCGGCGTCGCGCGTGTACCCGAAGGTCTCATCGAGCGGCACGAGCCACCCTTCGCTGCCGAACTTCGGCATCCAGGGATCGTCCGCGATCAGCAGGTCGAAGGTCGCGGCGTTGGCCTGAAACGCTGTGACCAGTTTCTCGTACAGCGTGGGGTACGGGAACTCGACGAGGTCGATCTTGACCCCCATCTCCCGCTCCCACATCGGCAGGATGGCCTTGAGCCCCTTGGTCTCTCCGCCGGCCACGACGGCCATGGTGAGCTTGGCCGGCTTGGCGGGGAGTCCGGGCGCCGCGAGGGCGCCCGAAGTGGCCAGGAGGATCGCGATGACGAGCCAGGCGAGCATGCTCCTCACGATCTCCCTCCTTTCCGGTATGGCCCTACCGGTCTCCCACCTCCTCTCTCCGCCGCCGCGCCGGGTCAGGCGCGGATCATGATCTTGCCGTCCTCGCGCTTCGTGGCCTTCTTGACGGCCTCGACGCCCTGGGCCAGCGGGAACCGGCTGGTGATGATCGGGGTGAGGTCGATGCGCCCCGCCGCCATCAGGCGGATCACGTTCGGGAAGTTGCCGTAGCCGGAGTGGCCCTGCGCTCCGTAGATCTGCGCGGCGTGCGTCTGGAAGTGCTCCAGGTACACCGGGGCCCGCTCGCTGGCCCGGCCGATGATGACGATCTTGCCGCCGACCGCCATCGCCGCCTCCATCTCGGGGATGGTGCGGGGCGGCGCGCCCGCCGCCTCGACCAGCATCGCCGCGCCTTCGCCGTCGGTGAGCTCCATGATGGCGTCGCGCGGCCTGGTGCCCTGCCGCTCCATGGCCACGGGATCGAGCACGGCGTCCGCGCCCACCTTCCGGGCCAGCTCCTGGCGCATCTTGCTGACCTCGAAAGCGATGATCTTCGCCGCCCCGGCCGCCCGGGCCAGGGCGATCGCGGCGAAGCCGATCGGGCCGGTGCCGAAGACGACGACGTGCCCGCCAGGCTTGATCCCGCCGGCGCGGCTGAACATCGCGTTGTAGGCCACGCTGGTCGGCTCGCACAGCGCCCCCGCCTCGTAGGCCTTCTCCTTCGTGGCGTACCGCTCCACGAGCGCGTTGATCTTCCAGCAGTACTTGGCGCCGATGGCCAGATACTCGGCCTGGGCGCCGTGGATGGTGAAGCCGATCTCCTCCAGGCGCAGGCACTGGTTCGGGTAGCCGTTGCGGCAGGGCGTGCACTCCCCGCACCAGATCATCTCCTCGGCGGTGACCATGTCGCCCGGCCGGAGCTCGGTGACGCCCTCGCCGATCTCCACGATCTCGCCGCTGAACTCATGGCCGATGACGACCGGGAAGCGTGTCAGCCCCGGGTAGAGCATGTAGCCTTTGTCGTCGGTCTCAAAGAAGTGCACGTCCGAGCCGCACACGCCGCAGGCCTTGGGCTTCAGCAGGACGAGCCCCGGCCCCACGCGCGGCTCGGCGAGGGACTCCAGGGACAGGCGCGGGCTGCGCCACACGCTGGAGCCGGTCACGGCCTTGCCGGTCTTGCGCTCCCACTCGCTCACCTTGTAATCCGGGCGGGGGTCCCACTCCGCCGTCAGCACGAGCCCCTTCATCCCAGATCGCCTCCCTTTGTCGGTTGCCGAATCCTAGATGCCAACGACTTTCCCGGCCGACGATCCTGGAACGCCGGGGGCACTGCGCGCACCACACGAGTCGCGTATGACAAGCTGTGGTGAGAGGATCGTCTGCCGGGGACTGCGATCGATCCCGTCCATCAGCTGCAGCAGCCGTTCCATCGCCAACTGTCCCATGCGGTACTTGGGCTGGGCCACCGTCGTGAGGGCCGGCGAAACGACCGAGGCGAAGGTGATGTCGTCGAAGCCCACCACGGCCACGTCCTCGGGGACGCGCCGGCCGCCCGCGCGCAGGGCCTCGATCGCACCGATGGCCATGAGGTCGTTGGCCGCGGCCACCGCGGTGAAGCTCACCGCGCGGTCCAGCAGCTCCCGCACCGCGCGGCGCCCGCCCTCGGCCGCGAAGTCCCCCTCCACGATGATCGCCTCGCCGGGCGGGAGGCCCGCGGCCGCGAGCGCCTCGAGGTACCCGCGCCGGCGCTCCGCGGCCACGTGGAGCGAGCCCGGGCCGGTGACGTGGGCGATGCGGCGGTGGCCGAGGGCGAGGAGATGCGAGGTGGCCTCGAACTCGCCCCGGTAGTTGTCCACGAGCACGGTGTCGATGCGCAGTCCTTCCACGCCGCGCGCCACGAGCACGACGGGGCGCGCTTCCCGCCGCAGGGCGCGCAGGTGCGCCGTGTTGCTGCCGACGGTGGCGAAGATGACCCCGTCCACCATGCGTTTGGCCAGCAGTGTGAGGTAATCGCGCTCCCGGTCCAGGTCCTCGTAGGTGTTGCACAGCAGGACCGCGTAACCGCGGGCGCGCGCGGCGTCCTCGATGCCGCGGGCGATGGCGGGGAAGAACGGGTTGCTGATGTCGGGCACGATCAGGGCCACGGTGCGCGTGGTGCGCTTCTTGAGGCCCTGGGCGATGATGTTCGCGTCGTAGCCCAAGGCCCGCACGGCGGCGAGGACGCGGCGCCGGGTGGCGGGGTGGACCCGGTGCGGACTGCGGTTCACGACGCGCGAGACGGTGGCGACGGACACGCGGGCGCGCGCCGCCACATCCCGGATGGTCGCTGTCATGGAAAACGATTACC
>DASUAK010000025.1:0-6070 GCA_035763845.1 bacterium
GACGGCTTCTTCAAGGTCCCGCCGGTCATCGAGATGGAGGCGGACTCCTGATCGACCGCCCCGCTCTGGAGATCCTCGCCTCCCTGCGGGCGAAGGCGCTCGCTCCCAGCGAGCTCGCCCGGGCCTGCCTGGACCGCATCGCCGCCCTGGAGCCGTTTCTGCACGCCTTCCTCTGGATCGACCCCGACCGCGTCATGGCCCAGGCCCGGGCCTGGGACGACCGCTACGCCCGCGGAGACACACTGCCGCCGCTGGCCGGGCTGCCGGTCGCGGTGAAGGACAACATGTGCACGACCGACTTCCCCACGTCCTGCGGCTCGCGCATCCTGGGGCGATGGATGAGCCCCTACGACGCCACCGTGGTGGCGCGGCTCCGCGCGGCCGGCGCGATCGTGGTCGGCAAGACGAACCTGGACGAGTTCGCGATGGGATCCTCCACCGAAAACTCCGCCTTCGGCCCGACCCGCAATCCGTGGGATCGCTCCCGCGTCCCCGGCGGGAGCAGCGGCGGGTCCGCGGCCGCCGTGGCCTCCGGGGCCGTGCCGCTCGCATTGGGCAGCGACACCGGCGGCTCGATCCGGCAGCCCGCGGGGTTCTGCGGGATCGCCGGGCTGAAGCCGACCTACGGCCGGGTCTCGCGCTACGGGCTGGTGGCCTTCGCGTCATCGCTGGACCAGATCGGCCCGATGGCGCGCACCGTCGCCGACGCCGCGCTGCTCCTGGAGATGCTGGCGGGCCCCGATCCGCAGGATGCCACCTCCGCCGGCGTGCCGGTGCCGGGGTACGTCCGGGCCCTGGACGGATCGGTGCGGGGGCTGCGCATCGGGCTGGCGCGGGAGGCGTTCGGCGAGGGGCTGGAGCCGGCGGTCCGCGACGCCGTGACGCGGGCCGCGGACGTCCTGCGAGCGCAGGGGGCCGAGGTGGTCGAGGTCGCGCTGCCGGCGATCGCCTACGCCCTGCCGACCTACTATCTGCTGGCGACCTCGGAGGCGAGCACGAACCTGGCGCGCTACGACGGCGTCCGGTACGGGCTGCGCGCGCCGGCGAGCAGCCTCTACGAGATGTATACGCAGACCCGGCACGACGGCTTCGGCCCCGAGGTGAAGCGCCGCATCATGCTCGGCACCTACGCGCTGTCCGCCGGCTACTACGAGGGCTTCTTCCTCAAGGCCCAGCGCGTGCGCACGCTGATCCGGCGCGACTTCGAGGCCGCCTTCGGGCGGGTCGATCTGGTGCTGATGCCGACCTCGCCGACGGTGCCGTTCCGCCTCGGGGAGAAGGTGGAGGATCCGCTGCAGATGTACCTCGCGGACGTCTACACCATTCCCGTGAACCTCGCGGGGCTGCCGGCGATCTCGGTGCCCTGCGGATTCGTGGGCGGTCTGCCGGTCGGGCTGCAGCTCATCGGCCGCGCGTTCGACGAAGCCACGGTGCTGCGCGCCGCCCACGCTTACGAGCAGGCCACGGACTGGCACACGCGCCGGCCGCCCCTGCATGGTTCCGCGCCCGACCGGGGAGGCCGCGCATGACGGCTGTGCAGGCCGCTTCCGCCTTCGAGACGGTGATCGGGCTGGAGATCCACGTGCAGCTGCTGACGAACTCGAAGATGTTCTGCGCCTGCGCGACGACCTTCGGTGCGCCACCCAACACCCAGGTCTGCCCGGTGTGCCTCGGGCTGCCCGGCTCGCTGCCCGTCCTGAACGGCCGCGCGGTCGAGCTGGGCATCCGCACGGGGGTCGCTCTGAACTGCACGGTCCACGCGCGCAGCCGTTTCCACAGGAAGAACTACTACTATCCCGACCTGCCCAAGAACTATCAGATCACGCAGTACCAGTATCTCGTCCACCCGCCGCTGGCCACGGATGGCTGGCTCGAGATCGCCGGCGAGGCCGGCCGCCGCCGCATCGGCATCCGCCGCGTGCATCTGGAGGAGGACACCGGCCGGCTGGTCCACCCCGCCGGCGCCGGCTACTCCCTCGTGGACTACAACCGCTCCGGCGTGCCGCTGATGGAGGTCGTGACCGAGCCCGACCTGCGGTCCCCGCAGGAGGCCCGCACCTTCCTGGCCGATCTGCGCGCCATCCTGCAGGCGATCGGGGTGAGCAGCGGGCGGATGGAGGAGGGCAGCCTCCGCGTGGACGCCAACGTCTCGCTGCGCCGGCCCGGCGGGTCGCTCGGCACGCGCACCGAAGTGAAGAACATGAACTCGCTGCGGTCGGTGGAGCGGGCGCTGGCGCACGAGGCGGCGCGCCAGGCGCAGGCGCACGAGGCGGGGCAGGCGGTGATGCAGGAGACCCGCCACTGGGATGAGGACCGGGGCGTGACCTTCGCCTCCCGCTCGAAGGAGGAGGCGCAGGACTACCGCTACTTCCCCGAGCCCGATCTCCCGCCTGTCGTCGTGACCCCCGCGAGGATCGAGGAGATCCGGGCCGCGCTGCCGGAACTGCCGGAGGCGCGGCGCCGCCGATACGTCACGACGTTCGGCCTCACCGAGCAGGATGCGGAGCTGGTCACCTCGTCAGCGGCGATGGCAGCCTTCTTCGAGGAGACGGTCCGGCGCTTCCCCCATCCCCGCACCGTGAGCAACTGGCTCGTCGGCGACGTCGCCGCCTACCTCAACGCGCAGGGCCGGGAGCTGGAGGATCTGCCCGTGACGCCCGAGCACCTGGCCGGGCTGCTGGCGCTCGTGGAGCAGGGGACGATCAGCGGCCGCACGGCGAAGGAGCTCCTGCCCGAGATCCTCGGCACGGGCGCGCGCGCGGAGGCCCTCGTTGAGGCGAAGGGGCTGGTGCAGATCAGCGACGCGGCGGCGCTCGAGCCGGTGGTGGACGAGGTCATCCGCGAGCAGCCCGGTCCCGTCGCCGACGTACGCGCCGGCAAGGCGGCGGCGCTGGCCTTCCTCGTGGGCCAGGTGATGAAGAAGACGCGCGGCCGCGCCAACCCCGAGCTGGCCAACCGGCTGCTGCGCGAGCGGGTAGGCACGTGAGCGCACGCTCTCCCGCCCGGCGCCAAGGACGCGGGCCTCGATCCGTGCCGGCCCGTCCCGCCCCCGCCCGCCCCACCTCGCGCCCGCTGCGCCCAGGCCAGAAGGTGGCCGTGACGTTCCGGTCGATGGATTTCGACGGCATGGCCGTGGGGACGGTCGGGGACCAGGCGGTGCGCGCCCCCTTCGCCGCCCCGGGCGAGGAGGCGCTGGTCGAGATCGTTCGCGCCGGACGCCCCGCGACCGGGCGGATCGCGTCGCTGCTGCGGAAGTCCCCGGACACCGCCGAGCCCCGCTGCCGCCACTTCGGCGTCTGCGGCGGCTGCCAGTGGCAGCACCTGGCCTATGAGGCGCAGCTGCGCTACAAGACGGCGCTGGTCCGCGCGGCTCTGACCCCGATCCTCGAGGGCCAGGGCGTGACCGTCGCCGAGGCGGCCGGCGGCGAACCCTGGGCGTACCGGGCGCGGCTGCAGGCGGCGTTCGGCCTCCGGGGCGCGCGGGTGGTGGCCGGGTTCCACGCGGCGAGCGAGGACCTTCGCATCATCAACGTCCGCGAGTGCCCCATCCAGCTCCCGCCCAACGTCGCCGCGCTTGCCGCGGCGCGCGAGGTGATCGCCTCATTGGGCTGGCCCGTGTACGACCACGCGGCCAGGCGGGGGCTGGTCCGCGGCGTGATCGCCCAGACCGCCGGCACGGGGGAAGTCATGGTGGTGCTGTCCACCGTTGCCGACCTTCCCGACCGGATGGCCTACGTGCGCGCGATGCGTGAGGCGCTGCCGCCTCTGGTCAGCCTGATCCTCTCCGTGCAGCCCCGCCATACGCCGGAGCCCCTCGGGCGCCTCATCCTGCTCTGGGGACGCGCCTGGCTCGACGACGAGATCGCCGGCATCCGGCTGCGCGTGGGCGCCGGACCGACGGTCCCGCCGGCTCCGCGCGCCGCCGCGGCGTGGCTGGAAGCGGTCGGCGCGTCGCTCGCGCCCGGGCCGGAGGACACCGTGGTCGACACCGCCTGCGGAGACGGCCTCGTGCCGCTGTGGCTGGCCCGCCGCGCCGGACGCGTGATCGGCATCGCGCCCGACCGTGAGGCGATGCACCGGGCGTGGGAGCACGCGCAGCTCAACGGTGTCGCCAACTGCGTCTTCTACACGCGGGCGCCGGGACGGATCGTCGAGAAGCTGCGCGCGCGGGGAGAGCGCATCGACGCGGCGCTGGTTACCTCGCGCCGGGCGCCGGCCCCGGCCGCGCTGGTGGCTGCGCTGGCCGCCTCGGGCGTGCAGCGGCTGGCCCTGGCCGGATCATCGCTGCCGCTGCTGGCCGCGGATCTGCTGACTGCGCAGCAGGCCGGGTTCCGCGCCCTCGCCGTCCGGCCGGTCGACCTGCTCCCACAGACCAGCCGCATCCATGCCGTAGTGTCATTGGCGCGCGGGCCGGGTACGTAACTGATGAATGCCCCACGCCGGGAGGAGTGCCGATGGCGCACGCGCACGTCGTGACGGGAAGCATCCCGGGGCCGAAGTCGAAGGCCCTGCTGGCACAGAAGGAGCAGGTCGTGAGCAGCGCGATCGGGATCCATCTCCCGGCCGTGATCGACCGCGCCGAGGGCGCGCTGCTGCACGACATCGACGGGAACACCTTCATCGACCTGTCGGGCGGCGTGGGCTGCCTCAACGTGGGCCACTCCCATCCCGCGGTGGTGCGGGCCATCCGGGAGCAGGCCGCCCGGTACACCCACACCGACTTCAGCGTCGCGCCCTACGAGACGTACATCCGGCTCTGTGACGCGCTCTGCCGCATCGCCCCCGGGCCGCGGCCCAAGAAGGCGCTCCTCTTCAACTCCGGCACGGAGGCCGTGGAGAACGCGGTGAAGATCGCCCGCGCCGTGACGGGCCGCCCCGCGGTCATCGCCTTCGAGGGCGCCTTCCACGGGCGCACCTACATGAGCCTGTCCCTGACCAGCAAGATCGACCCCTACAAGCGCAACTTCGGCCCGTTCATGCCCGAGGTGTACCGCGCGCCCTATCCCGATCCGTACCGCTCCCCGGCGCCCGACCCGTCGGAGTGGGCGATCCGGCGGTTGGAGCAGCTGTTCGTCACGCACGTCCAGCCCGACCGCGTCGCGGCGATCGTCGTCGAGCCGGTGCTGGGCGAGGGCGGCTTCGTCGTGCCGCCGTCGGACTTCCTGCGGCGGTTGCGCGACCTCGCCGACCGCCACGGCATCCTGCTCGTAGCCGACGAGATCCAGACCGGGATCGGCCGGACCGGGAAGATGTTCGCGGTGGAGCACGCCGGGATCGAGCCGGACCTGATGACCGTCGCCAAGTCGATCGCCGTCGGCCTGCCGATCTCCGCGGTCGTGGGGCGGCGGGACCTCCTCGACGCGCTCCCCGAAGGCGCGCTCGGCGGCACCTACGTGGGCAACCCCGTGGCCTGCGCCGCGGCGCTGGCCGTCCTCGACGTCATGCGTGACGAGCGGCTGCTCGAGCGGGCGGCGGCCCTGGGGACGCGGATGCTCGACCGGTTCCGCCGGCTGCAGCAGCGGGCGTCCCTCATCGGCGACGTGCGGGGGCTGGGGGCCATGGTGGCGATGGAGCTGGTGCGCGACCGCGGCACCAAGGAGCCGGCCGCGCGCGAGACGGCGGAGGTGATCCGCCGGGCGATGGGGCGTGGCGTGCTGCTCCTGCGCGCCGGCGTGTACAGCAACGTGGTGCGCATCCTCACCCCGCTGGTGATCACGGACGAGCAGCTGGACGAAGCGCTCGGCATCCTCGAGGCCTGCGTGCTCGAGGTCGCCGGGGAAGGTGCGGCGGCCTCGGGGCGCAGGCGGGGCGCCGCCGAGTAGCACGGCCTAACGGGCGCGGGCCGCGCGCGGCGGGGAAGGAGGGAACCCCCTCCTCGCCGAAGTCAAGCGTAACTTGCTCGGGCCACCGCGGCCCGGAAAGGATGCGCATGCGCGCCGCCCCGGCTCTCCTCGCCGCGCTCGTCCTGTTCATCCCCGCCTCCGCCGCCGGCCAGGCCGGCGCCACCTGGTACGAGAAGGCCGGCTACCGCTTCGCCATCGCGCACATGGGGATGGAGAGTGACAACGCG
>DASUAK010000026.1:0-2343 GCA_035763845.1 bacterium
GCCTCGGAGAGGATGATCCCCAGGACGATCGCCACCGCGGTGAGCGCCCAGACGCTGTTCGCGCCGGACAGCTCCACGATGCCGGTGCCCAGGACCTCGGCGAGCTTGGTGTCGAACATGAGCCGCCCCAGCGACAGCCCGCCGCCGAAGAGCAGGATCGTCCCCCAGTCGATGTCCACGGCGCGCTGCCAGGAGATCGTGAAGCGGCCGGCCCGCAGATCCGTCGGCAGGAGGAACAGGAGCACGGCCGCGAGCAGCGCCACCATCGCCTCGGGTAGTCGCCGCTCGAAGAAGCGCGGGATCGCCGCCTCGGGCGAGGTCAGGAGGGCGAGCGCCCCCGGCAGGACCCACAGCGCCACCGCCAGCAGGAAGACCCCGAAGACGTTCCGCTCGCCGGCGCTCCACCGGCCCAGCCGGGCGTGCTCCCGGGCGATGTACGTGCGGGCGACCTCGCCCAGCTCGCCACGGATCCGGAAGCGGTGACGCAGGAGGACCCAGCAGAGGAGCAGCATCAGCAGCGCCATGGGAAAGCCGATCAACATCCAGTGGAAGAACGTCAGCGGCCGCCCGGCGAGGCCGCGCAGCATGGACAGGGCGATCAGATTTGGCGGCGAGCCCACCGGCGTGCCGATGCCGCCCGTGGAGGCCGCCCAGGCGAGCATCAGCATCAGGGCGATCGAGAACCCCTGCTCCTTGGAGTCGTCCAGCGCCCCCGTGCTGCGCAGGATGCCGATGCCGATCGGCAGCATGATGGCCGTGGTCGCGGTGTTGCTCACCCACAGCGAGATGGCCCAGGTCACCCCTCCCATGGTGAGCAGCAGCGCCCCCGGGCTGCGCGTGGCCCATGGGATGCGGAGGAGGGCGAAGGCTACCCGCCGGTCGAGCCCCGTCTCCTGGAAGGCGGCGGCCAGGATGAACGAGCCGATGAACAGGAAGATGATGGGATCCGCGTAGGCGGCCAGCACCGCCTGCGAGGAGCCGATGCCGAGGAGCACGGAGAGCAGCGAGGCGATCAGGGCCGTTACCGGGAGCGGGACGACCTCCGTCACCCAGTACACCACCGCCCAGACGAATACCCCCGCCAGCAGGTGGGCGGAGCGGGACAGGCCCGGCATGGGCCAGAGAACGATGAGGGCGAACAGCGCGGGCCCCAGCAGGAAGCCGATCGCCTTCTTGGCCGGCATGATCTCCCTCCGCGTACCAGTCTCGCCGCGTTCCATTCTAGCCGGGCGGGGCCGAGCCGTGCGCTCCGGCCGAAAATGGAGCGGCCAATCGGACCGGCGCCCGATACGCCTCTGGCGGCCGGGGCGTATTCTGAGGTTGGGGTGATCGCCATGGAGCGCGCCGTCCGTCCCATCCTGCTCGCGACCGACCTGTCGCCGGGTTCGGCGCCGCTGTTCGCGGTCGCCGCGGACCTGGCCCGCCCGGGGGCGGAGGTTATCGCCCTGCACGTGTACACGCCGGAGGATTACGTCGAGGTGCAGCGCGAGACCGGCATGCCCATCGACCAGTACCTCGCCAACATCCGCGCGGAGATGCGCTACCAGGCGGACCAGGCCGGGCTCCCGCCGTCCGCCGTGCGCTACGAGATCGTGGAGGGCTGGTCCGTTCCGGAGCAGATCCTCGAGACCGCGACGCGGTCCGCCGCGGCCCTCATCGTCATGGGGACGCACGGCCGGACCGGGCTGCGCCGGGCCCTGATGGGGAGCGTGGCCGAAGCGGTCGTGCGCACGGCCGCCACACCGGTGCTCGTCGTGCCGGCCCTGGCCCTCGAGGCGCTGCGCGCGCGCGAAGGGGCACAGGCGGCATGAACGGGCACCTCACCGCGCGCGACGTGATGACCGCGCAGGTGATCACGGTGCGGCCGGAGACGGCCGTCAAGGAGGCCGCCGCGTTGATGCTCGCGCATCACGTCAGCGGCCTGCCGGTGGTCACCGTCGAGGGCGAGCTGGTCGGCATCGTCACCGAGGCCGATCTCCTGTACAAGGAAACCGGACGGGAGCGGGCGGAGGGACGCTTCTCCCGCCTGGTCCCGCGGTTCGGCCGCGGCACGGAGGTCTCCCGCAAGGCCGAGGGGTTGACCGTAGTGGACCTCATGTCGTCGCCGGCGATCACGGTGAAGGAAGAGACTCCGCTGCACGACGTGGCCGCCCTGATGGTGCGGCGCCGGATCAACCGCGTCCCCGTGATGCGGCAGGGCCGCCTGGCCGGGATCGTCAGCCGCGCCGACGTGCTGCGTGCGTTCACGCGACCCGATGCCGAGATGGCCCGGACGGTGCGGGCGGGACTGCTGCGGGAGCTGTGGGTCGATGTCAGCCGGATCCAGGTCGCCGTGCGCGACGG
>DASUAK010000027.1:0-6953 GCA_035763845.1 bacterium
CTTGTCGGGCTGGAAGAGGTAGCCGGCGCTGAGCGCGCCGACGAGCTTGCCGTTGATGTACAGGGGGCTGCCGCTCATCCCGGCGGCCGTGCCGCCGGACCGGTCGGCGACCGGTCCGCTGATCCGGAAGAGGATGAGATGACGGACGGGGATGATCCCGCCGCCGCCGCGCAGCGTTCCGATGATCTCGATGTCGAAGGTCTCGATGCGCTGCCCGCGGATGACCGTGCGGCCGACGCCGCGCATGCCCGGCTTGACCTCGCCGATCTTCATGATCGGCGGGATCCCCGCCTGCGACCCGGCCTGCGCCCACCCCACGGCCGGCGCGGCGAGCGATGCGATCAACGTGAGAACAGCGATGATCCGTGCCACGATCCCT
This sequence comes from bacterium, assembly GCA_035763845.1. Taxonomy (GTDB): domain Bacteria; phylum Sysuimicrobiota; class Sysuimicrobiia; order Sysuimicrobiales; family Kaftiobacteriaceae; genus Kaftiobacterium. The sequence continues at coordinate 380 of DASUAK010000027.1, forward strand.
GCCTCCCCTCCCGCGTGCAGTGCCAGAGACACATGCATTTCGCGCCCCTGCGGGGCAAATCCCCCGCCGCGCCGCGCGAGCGCGCACAGAAAAAAAGCACCGGGCTCCCCCCGGCGCCGTCATCCGACCGTCCTGCGTCCGATGCTACCTGGGTTCGATCCGCGCCACCACGTCCCCGCGCTCGATGCGCTGGCCGGCCTTGACCAGCATCTCGCGCACGACCGCGTCCCGCGGCGCCCGCGCCGCCACCGCGCGGGTTCCCGTCAGGGCCGTCTGCACGTAGACGAGGGGCTGCGCGTCGTCCACGCGCGCGCCCTCTTCGGCGAGCTCGTCGGCCAGCACGGTCCCCGCCAGGGTGCTCTTCACCTCGAGCAGCCCCTGCCGGGGCGCGGCCCCCGCCGCGGCGGCGGAAGCCAGGAAGACGACGAGCGCGATGGTCGCAACCCGGTTCATCATCGTTTATTATACCTCAACGGAGGCCCGCCTAGCCCGCGAACTCCTCGGGAGGGACGGAGCGCCTCCTGAAGTAGTAACGCAGGGCCTGGACGATCCGTTCCGCCGCCCGGCCGTCTCCGTAGGGGTTGTGGGCGCGGGCCATGGCCGCGTAAGCGGAGGTGTCCGTGAGCAGGCGGGCGGCCTCGTCGACGATCCGGCGGCGGTCGGTCCCGACCAGGCGGAGGGTCCCGGCGGCCACGCCCTCGGGGCGTTCGGTCACGTCGCGCAGGACGAGGGCCGGCCGGCCGAGGGCCGTGGCCTCCTCCTGGATGCCCCCGGAGTCGGTGAGGATCAGGTGGGCCCGCTCCATCAGGGCCACCCAGGGACCGTAGTCGGGCGGCTCGATGAGGTGCGCGCGCGGATGCCCGTGCAGCACGTCGTGCACGACGCGGCGCACCGCGGGGTTCCGGTGCATGGAGACGACCAGCTCCAGGTCGCCGAAGCGCTCGAGCAGTTCGAGCAGGGCCTGGTAGATCTCGCGCAGCGGATCCCCCCAATTCTCCCGCCGGTGGGTCGTGACCAGAACCAGCCGCCGCCCATCGAACCCCGGCAGCCCATCGACCGTCGGGATGCCCGGCAGCGCGCGCACGGTCTGCAGCGCGTCGATCACCGTGTTCCCGGTGACGACGACGGCCGAGGCGGGGATGCCTTCGCGCAGGAGGTGCTCCCGCGCCGCCGGCGTGGCCGCGAAGTGCAGGTCCGCCAGCGCGGTGGTCAGGCGGCGGTTCATCTCCTCGGGGAATGGCCGGTACTTGTCCGTCGTGCGCAGCCCGGCCTCGACATGCCCGATCGGGATGCGGTGGTAGAAGGCGGCAAGCGCGCCGATGAAGGTCGTGTGGGCGTCGCCCTGCACCAGGACCATCGCCGGACGCGCCTCCTCCAGCACGCGGTACAGACCGGCCAGCGCCCGCGTGGTGATGTCCACCAGGGACTGCTCCGGCAGCATGATATCGAGATCGTGGTCGGGCGTGATCCCAAACAGGCGGGTGACCTGATCCAGCATCTCGCGGTGCTGGGCGGTGACGGTGACGATGGGCTGGAAGTCGCCGCTCTCCCGCAGGGCGCGCACGACGGGCGCCATCTTCACCGCCTCGGGGCGGGTCCCAAAGATGGTCATGACCGGGATGGCGGCCGCGGCCATCAGCTCAGGGCAGAGGCTCGGTGAGCTCGGGCGGATGGTGGCGCAGGCGCAGCAGGCCGAGCCGCCGGGCCACGGCGAGGAGCGCGACGACGATCCCGCCCAGGATGACGAGGGAGGGCGTCCGGTTGATCCCGGCCGCGGCGAGGCCGCCCAGGCCCAGCAGCGCGCTCAGCAGGTAGAGCACGAGCACCGTCTGCCGCTGGGTGAGCCCGCGGTCGAGCAGGCGGTGGTGCAGGTGGCCGCGGTCCGGCAGGAAGATGGATACGCCGGTGCGGTAACGCCGGACGATCGCGTAGCCGGTATCGAGGATCGGCACGGCCAGAGCGAGCAGGGGCACGGAGAGGCTGAGCGCCGTCACCGTCTTGAAGAGGCCGAGGACCGCCGCCGCACCGAGGAGATAGCCGAGCAGCATCGAGCCCGAGTCCCCCATGAAGATCCGCGCCGGGTGGAAGTTGTGGCGCAGGAAGCCCAGCGCCGCCCCGCAGACCGCGGCCGCCACCGTCATCATCACGCCGTCGCCCCGCGTCGCCGCCGCGGTCAGCAGCGTCGCCGCGGTGATCGCGGTGACACCCGCGGCCAGCCCATCCACGCCGTCGATGGAGTTCATGGCGATGGCCATCGAGCCCAGCCAGACGACGGTGAGGATGTCGCCGACGAGCCCGAGGGGGATGATGCTCCCGGTGAACGGGTTGGTCAGGAAGGAGGTGGTCACCCCGAACCACACCGGCACCGAGGCCGCGGCGTAGATCAGGGGGAACTTCAGCCGTCCGGGCAGCGCCCGCACATCATCTACCGCCCCGAGCAGCGTGATCGCCAGGGCGCCGAGCAGCAGCCCGGCCTGCTGCGCCGTGAACGCCCGGTACGGCACGGCCAGCACCACGTAGCGCGGCTCCCGCACGAGGGCGATCGGCTGGTCGATCGGCAGCGTGAGCAGCAGGGCGGCCATGGCGCCGATGAAGATGGCCAGGCCTCCCATGCGGGGGATCGGCGAGGTGTGGATGTGGCGGCCCCCGGGCGCCGCGACGGCGCCGAGGCGGCGGGCGATCCACTGCATCTCGTGGCTGAGCGCGTAGGTCACGAGCAGGGCGACCACTCCGGCGAGGGCGTACGGCGGGAGGCTCATGGTGTCACTCTAGGCGTACCCGGCCGCGGCCGGGCGCAAACCGACGCGCTCAGCGCTCGAACAGCTCGCTGACCGAGGTGTCCTGATGGATGCGCCGGATCGCCTCGGCGAGCAGCGGCGCGACCGAGATCACGGTGACCTTCTCGATGAGCTTCTCCGGGGCCAGCGGGATGGTGTTGGTCACGACCAGCTCCGCGATCCGGCTGTTGCTGAGCCGCTGCACGGCGGGCCCGGAGAGGATGGCGTGCGTGGCGCAGGCGTAGACGCCGGACACCCCGCGCTTGAACAGGGCCTGCGCGCCCATGGTCAGCGTGCCGGCCGTGTCGATGATGTCGTCCACGATGATCGCCGTGCGCCGGTACACCTTGCCGATGACGTGCACGACCTCCTTGACCTGGTTGGGCTTGTCCCGCCGCTTGTCGATGATCGCGATCGGCGCACCGAGCTGCTTGGCGAAGTCGCGCGCCCGGGGCACCCCGCCCACATCCGGCGAAACGACCACGACGTTCTCGAGGCCCTTCCGGGCGAAGTAGTCGGCCAGGATCATCCGGCTGGGGAGATGGTCCAGCGGGATGTCGAAGAAGCCCCAGAGCTGCCCGGCGTGCAGGTCCACGGCGAGGATGCGGTGGCAACCCGCCGCGGTGAGCAGGTTGGCCACCAACTTGGCGGAGATCGGCTCGCGGGGGCGCATCTTGCGGTCCTGCCGCGCGTAGCCGAAGTACGGCAGCACCGCGGTGATCCGGTCCGCGGAGGCACGGCGCAGCGCATCGATGATCACCAGCATCTCGATCAGATTCTCGTTGACCGGCGGGCAGGTGGGCTGGATGACGAAGACATCCTCGCCGCGGACGCTCTCCTCGATGCGCACGCCGACCTCGCCGTCCGCGTAGCGGAAGATGCTGAGGTCGGCCAGAGGCACCTCGAGGACCTCCGCGATCTCGCGGGCCAGCTGCGGATTCCCGCTGCCGCTGAAGAGCTTCAGGCGCGCCCGCGAGTCTCGCGCGCGCAGCGGCCTGGGCTCAGCGCGCAGCATCTGTTGAGACATGCTTGATCACCCTGGCCGGGACGCCGACGGCGACGCCCCCCGGCGGTACGTCCTTCTTCACCACGGATCCGGCCCCCGTCACGGCGCCGCGGCCGATGCGCACCGGGGCCACCAGCATCGTATCGCTGCCGATGAAGGCCTCGTCTTCGATCACCGTGACGTGCTTGCGCCGGCCGTCGAAGTTGCAGGTCACGGTGCCGGCGCCGATGTTCACACGCACGCCGAGCTGCGCGTCGCCGATGTAGCTCATATGGTGGACCTTGCTGTAGTCCCCGATGGTCGCGTTCTTGATCTCCGCGTAGTTCCCGACCTCGACGAAGCGGCCCAGCCGGGCGCCGGGCCGCAGCCGGCTGTACGGGCCGACGCGGCTTCCCTCCCCGATCTCGCTGCCGGCGATCGTGGAGGCTTCCACGGTCACGCGGTCGCCGAGGACGGCGTCATGCAGCCGGGCCTGCGGTCCTATCACGCAGGCCCGGCCGATGATCGTCTCCCCTTCGAGATGTGTCTGTGGATGGAGGATGGTATCCGCACCCACCCGCACCCCAGCATGAACGTAGGTCGCCGCCGGATCGACGATGGTCACGCCTGCGTCCATGAGGCGGTCGAGCAGCCGCCGGCGCATCACCGCCTCCGCTGCGGCCAGCTCACGGCGGGAGTTGACGCCCGCCGCCTCTTCCGCAGGCGCCAGGAGCGCGCTCACGCGCTGCCCGGACTTGAGCAGCCAACCGATCGTATCCGTCAGATAGTACTCTCCCTGTGCATTCGCAGGGCTCAGCGCTTCGAGCGCCGAGAACAACGCGCGGCGCTCGAAGACATACGTTCCCGCGTTGATCTCGCGCAGCCGCGCTTCGTCGGGCGAGGCGTCCGCCTCCTCGACCACCCGCTCCACCGCCCCGTCCGGCCCGCGGATGACGCGGCCGTAACCGGTCGGATCGTCCAGCGCCGCGGTGAGCATCGTCGCCGCGGCGCGCGAGTCGCGGTGCAGGTCGAGCAGGCCGCGGATCGTCCCGGACCGCAGCAGCGGCGTGTCCCCGTAGAGGACCAGGATGGGCCCGTCCCCCTCGTCCAGATGCGGCAGGGCCTGCATCACGGCGTGCCCGGTGCCGAGCTGCTCGCGCTGCTCGACGAATCCGGCGCGGTCCCCCGCGGCGTTCCGCACGGCCTCGGCGGCGTGCCCGATCACGAGCAGCGGCCGCGCGGACACGGCCTCAGCCAGGGCGTCGAGCACGTAGGTGATGAGCGGACGGCCGCACAGGCGGTGGAGGACCTTGGGGAGGTCGGACTGCATCCGCTTCCCCTTCCCTGCGGCCAGCACCACCGCGCGCGCGCGCTCCATCCACGCCTCCGGGCCCGACTCACCGTTGAATTCCGTGGGCGGCGCCCCCACCCCTGCCCCCCGCCGCGTACCCGGCCGGCCGCTCCCGGCGGAGGGCGGACCGCACGCGGCGAATGATACCGGGAGCCCTATGCACGACATCGTGATCCGCAACGCCCGCATCGTCGACGGCAGCGGCCGGCCCGCCGTTCCCGGGGACGTGGCCATCGACGGCGACCGCATCGCCGACTCCGCCCCGCGCGTCGCCGGCTCCGGCCGCCGCGAGGTGGACGCCCGCGGCATGGCCGCCGCGCCCGGCTTCATCAACATCCTGAGCTGGGCCAATGTCTCGCTGCTCGCCGACGGACGGTCCCAGAGCGATCTCCGCCAGGGCGTGACGCTCGAGGTGGTGGGCGAGGGCGTCTCGATGGGCCCCCTCAACCCGGCGATGAAGCGCGAGATGGCCGCGCGCCAGGGCGATCTGCGCTTCGAGGTGGCCTGGACCACGCTCGGGGAGTACCTGAACCATCTCGCCGCGCGCGGCGTTTCCTGCAACGTCGCCTCCTTCATGGGTGCGACGACGGCGCGCATCCACGAGGTCGGCTACGAGGACCGGCGCCCCTCGCCCGCGGAGCTGGACCGGATGCGGGGGCTCGTCCGCGCGGCCATCGCCGACGGCGCGGTGGGCGTCTCCTCGGCGCTGATCTATCCGCCGGCCACCTACTCGGACACCGCGGAGCTGATCGCCCTTGCGGGGGTCGCCGCGGAGGCGGGGGGGCTGTACATCTCCCACATCCGCAACGAGGAGGCGTCGATCGACGCGGCGCTCGACGAGTTCTTCACGGTGGTGCGCGCCTCCGGCGTGCGGGGCGAGATCTATCATCTCAAGGTCTCGGGCCGCGCGAACTGGAGCCGCCTGCCCGGGGTGCTCGCGCGGATCGAGGCGGAGCGCGCCCGCGGCCTCCCGGTCACCGCCGACGTCTACCCGTACACCGCCTCGTCCACCGGCCTCGACACGGCGATCCGCCCCTGGGCGCACGAGGGGGGCGAGGCGGCGCTGATCGCCCGGCTGCGCGATCCGGCGGCGCGGATGCGCATCCGGTCGGAGATGACCGTGTTCGCGGAGCCCGAGCAGATCCTCGTCGTCGGCTTCAAGCGGGACGCGCTCAAGCCCCTGACCGGGCGCACGCTGGCCGAGGTCGCGGCGATGCGCGGGATCACATGGCAGGAAGCGGTGATGGACCTCATCGTGGAGAACGACGGCGACGTCGGGGCCGTCTTCTTCACGATGTCCGAGGACAACGTCCGCGCCATCATCGCCAGACCCTGGGTGAGCTTCTGCTCCGACGCCGGCTCGTATGCCGCGGAGGGCGTGTTCCTCCGCATCGGCACGCACCCCCGGGCCTACGGCTCGTTCGCGCGGGTGCTGGGGCGCTACGTCCGGGAGGAGCGCGT
>DASUAK010000028.1:0-2683 GCA_035763845.1 bacterium
CAGCGCTTCCCAGGCGGTGACGACGCCGCCCTTCATGTCGGCGACCCCCGGACCGAAGGCGCGCTCGCCCTCGATGCGGAACGGGCGCCGGCCGGGCTCGCCCGGGTCGAAGACCGTGTCGAAGTGGGCGAGCAGCAGGAAGCGGTGTCGCCCGCTCCCGCGCATCCGCCCGATGACGATCGGCGCCCCGCCGTCCTGCTCCTCGACGCTCATGCCGAGGGAGCGCAGCTGCGCGCCGATCCACTGCGCGGCCTGCCGGAGGCCCTCCCGATCGTGCGAGCTGGTGTCGAGATCGACGAACGCCCGGAGCTCTTCGGTCGCCGCGCGCAGCCTCCGCGTCGTCGCCGCGAGCAGCGCCTTGCCGATCGTGGTCAGTTCGGCTGTCATGAACACGTGGCTTCCGCGTGATGCCGGGGCCGCCCTTCAAGAGGAAGCCGTCCGCTTCCGCGGAACCTACCAGAAACCCCAGGCATGAAAGGAGAACGGGCGATGTGCCGCAACATCAAGCCGTTGTTCAACTTCGAGCCCACCGCGACCGACGCGGAGGTCCGCGACGCGGCGCTGCAGTTCGTGCGGAAGATCTCGGGGTTCCAGAAGCCCTCGAAGGCGAACGAGGCGGCCTTCCACCGCGCGGTCGGTGAGGTCGCTGCTGCCGCACGCGCCCTCATGGACTCCCTCGTCACGAGCGCCGCGCCGCGGGACCGGGCGGTCGAAGCCGAGCGCGCCCGCGCCCGGGCCTTGCAGCGCTTCGGTGTGTGATGGCGGCACGCCGCCCTCCCCGGTGGGAAAAAGCTGGCCTGACGGCGGCGCTTCACGTATGGTATTGAGCAAGCCGATTCTGCTCTTGCGGAGCGGGTGATGTCGCGGTGAGCATCCTCGGTGCTTCTCTCGTCGGCCTGTTCCTGGCTGTTGTCCTCAGCCCGCTGCCCTTTGCCGGGCCGGTGCTGGGAGGGGTGGCCGCGGGGCGGATCGCCGGCGGCGGGATCATGAAGCGGGCCCTGGCCGGCCTCCTCTCCGGCACGCTTGCCGGGATCCTGCTCTGGTTCGTCCTGACCCACACGGGCGTGACGCTCAGCGGACCGATGGGATCATTCCTGGGCGCGATCATCGGCGCCGGTCTGATCGGCGTATTCTTGTACGCGGGCTTCCTGGCTGCCTTGGGTGCGGTGCTGGCCGACCAGGGCGATGACCCGGCTCCCCAGGCCGGCGATTCGTGGTGGCACGTGAAGCACCGGCATCGTCGCTGATACGGTCGCAGGCATCCGGTTCAGCCCCGGCTTGTGCTCCGTAGTTCGCCGACACGTGCCTTCACGAGGCGCCTCACCAGCGCTGAGGGCAGCGGCTCGTCCAGCGGAAACTGCACCGTCCCCTTCGCCGTCTTGTACTTCTTGAGGTCCGCTGCGGCGGCCCGCCGCATCGCGCCCGTCAGAGGATAGAGGCTCGTATGCTCTTTCCAGGCCGCGTACCACAGGAGCACCTGCCCGTCGAGCCTGAAGGCCGGGATCCCGTAGCTGAAGGCCTCGGTCACGTCGGGAGCGGCCGAGCGGATCGCGGTACGGATCTGCTGCATGCGGCGCCGCGTGGCCGCGGGCTGTGAGGCGAGATAGGCTCGCACCTGTGCCCTGATCTTCGCGGGATCGGGCTTCGCTGCCGCTGTCACAGGGCTCTCTTCCCGGGGGGGCCCTGGGTCCCGGAGGCGAACTCTGCCAGCAGCTCGCTGATCCGGGCCAGGTGATAGTCGTCGTGCTCGGCGACGAAGTAGAGATGGTCGATCAGGTTCATCGGCTGACGCAGGCGCGGGTGGAGCGCAGTGTGCGTCAGCGTGTCGTCGTCGATCTCCTCCAGCCTGCCGAGCATCCCTCCCCGGGCGCGGCGGAAGTCACCCAGCAGAGCGGCGAGAGACGCGGCATTGTGGTTCGCCTCATGCGTCCGGCGGTTGGTGAGGTCTGCCACCGTCAGCTCCTCCCGTCCGTTCGCCAGGTCCTCGATACGCGCCAGCCACAGGGGCTCGAGGTCCAGCAGATGCCCGGCGTTCTCCTGGATGGACCACGTCTCCCCGGAACGCCGCGTCAGGATCGCTCCCGGCAGCGGCTTGAGCCGTTCTTCCAGCCGCGCGGGGGTGCCGCGCAGCCGCTCCACGATGACGGGGAAGAGCGTCGCCGGCAGGCCCAGCGGGAATCTCCGCTCGAACCAGGGCTGTTTCCTGATCATCTGAAGCCATTGCCTCCTGAGCTCGGGACTGGAATCGGGCGATGACCCGATAGACAAATAAGGCGACGTACGCAGACTGGAGTCAAATCTAACATAGAGCCCGAAGAGTACGGAAGGACCTTTCTCGTCGCTTCTCCACCTCGCGCCTGCTAGATGCCGTCCCTTCGTGTCCAGGGTGAGAGGGCTATGGAAAGTGCGCGTTCCTTAGGATCTGATCACACCCCGCCGGCCCGCGATGCTCCTCTGACCGATCGCCTGATTGCGCGCCTCCCCGGTCCCCGCTGGGCGTGGATTGCGGCCTGGGCCCTGCTCCCGGTGATGCACTATCCGATATTGACGCACGTGATGCGAATCACCGGGCACACAGGCCCTGCTCTCTCGTGGGCTCTCCTGACCGATCCGCTGCGGAGTCATCTCGTCCAGTCCTACATGATCATCATCTCATTTTGGGCGGCGCGGAGGTTGATGGCTG
>DASUAK010000029.1:0-6518 GCA_035763845.1 bacterium
CGGCTGCAGGAGATGGGGGTCGACGCGGCGGACAGCCGGCAGGTCGTCGAGACCGTGCACACCGAGGTGATGCGGGTCGCCGAGAAGCAGCAGGTGACCACCCCGTCCGTCGTCTCGGGTCTGCTGGGCGGCGCGGTCGCGGCCATCATCGGCGGATTCCTGTGGGCCCTCATCGTCCGCCTGACCGACTACGAGATCGGCTTCATGGCCTGGGGCCTCGGCTTGCTGGCAGGCGGGGCGGTGGTCGTCTTCGCCGGCGGCCGGCGCGGGCGCGCCCTGCAGGTCGTCGCCGTCGCGGCGAGCCTGGCCGGCATCCTGGTCGCGAAGTACTTCATCTTCGTCCACGTCCTCCGGGAGGCCGTGCTCAAGCAGTACGGGGCGGAGCAGGCCGCCAGCGTCACACTGCTCTCCGGTCGCATCTTCGGGTTCTTCGTCGAGGCCTTCACCTCGATCCTCAGCGGGTACGATGCCATCTGGGTGGTTCTGGCCGTGCTCACGGCCTGGCGGCTGCCGCAGGGGCTGGGGGTCCGTGTACCGCGGCGGGAGCGCGGCATGATGGTCTGAATGCCGGGGCTGGACCCTGGGCCGCGCGCAGGGTACGATAACGATTAGATAGATGTCTAATCGCCGTCGGAGGCCCGCGCCGTGGCGGACGTCACCGAGGATGTCGTCGAGATCTACAAAGCCCTGGCCGACGCCACGCGCCTGCGCATCATGGGGCTGCTCGCGGAGCGCCCGCGCCACGGGGATGACCTCGCAGCGACGCTGGGGGTCAGCGCGCCGACCGTTTCGCACCACCTCTCGCGTCTGAAGGAAGCGGGGCTCGTCCGCGGCGACCGCGACGGGCCCTTCGTCTACTACACGCTGAACCTGCAGCGCTTCCACGACGTGTCCCGGGCGCTCTTCCCCACCGCCCCCCTGCCGAAGGGCGACCGGGCGCGGACGGTGGCCACCTTCTTCACCGGAGACCGCCTCCTGCGGCTGCCGTCGAGCGAGAAGCGGCGGATCTGGGTCCTCGAGGCGATCGTCACGCGCTTCCGCCCGGGCAAGGTCTACACGGAGCGCGAGGTCAACGCCGTGCTGCGCCCGCTCTTCGAGGACGTGGCGTCGCTGCGCCGCGCGCTGGTGGACCACGGTCTGATGCACCGGGAGGCCGACCGCTACCGCCGCCCGGAAGACTGACGCGGAGGGGAAGCGCCCGGCGGCACGAACCATCCAGGTTCGTGGCCTCACACGTCCCCCTGCTCGGACTCGTCTCCGCCGCCTCGTGGGGCTCGGGCGACTTCGTCGGCGGACTCGCTTCGCGCGGGGCCGGCGTGCACCGCGTCACCGTCACCTCACAGCTGGTTGGGCTCGTCCTCCTCACCGCCATCGCGATGGCGATGGACGAGATGCGGCCGGAGCGAGCCGCGGTCCTCTGGGCGGCCGGTGCCGGCCTGGCCGGCGGGGCATCGCTCATCGCCCTGTGGCGGTCGCTCGCCGTTGCCCCGATGGGCATCGGCGCGCCCGTGGCCGCGGTGGTCAGCGGCACCGTTCCCGTGGTCGCGGGGATCGCGGTCGAGGGAGCGCCTTCCCCCGCAACCCTCGCGGGTTTCGTCCTTGCCCTGGCCGGCCTCTGGCTCGTCTCGCGCGCGCGCGACGTCCGCAGCCGGGAGGGGTTCGGTCTCGCGCTGCTGGCCGGCGCCGGCTTCGGACTGTACTACGTTTTCATGGACCGCGCCCTCGCCGCCGGCGTCTTCTGGCCGCTCGTGGCGGGCCGCGTCGCTTCCTTCACCATCGTCGCCGCGATCGCGGTGCATGCCCGGGGGCTGCACCTGCCGGAGGGGAGCACGGCGTGGCTCGCCGTGCTGTCGGGGGTGCTCGACGTCGGAGGTAATCTGTTCTTCGCCCTGGCCGCGGCGGCAGGCCGCCTCGATGTGGCGAGCGTGCTGGCGTCCCTCTACCCGGCGATGACAGTGGCCCTCGCCCGCGTGACACTCAAGGAACGGTTGGCCCCGCACCAGGCTGTGGGCGCAGCCGCGATCCTCGTCGCGATCCCCCTGATCGTCTGATCACGAGCCGGCCAGGAGTGTGTGCAGAGCGGAGTGGTCCAGGTCTCCGCCGCCCCGCTCGACGAGTGTCTCATAGCGCGATGCGGCGCTGCGGGTGTGGGGCAGCTCGACCCCCGCGGCCTCGGCCAGGGCGAGGGCGAGCCGCAGGTCCTTGAGCTGCGTGCGGGCTTTGCCGCCGGGCGCGTAGGCCCGCTCGATCATCCGGGTGCCGTGGATCTGCAGGACGCGGGAGTCGGCGAAGCCGCCCTGCAGGGCCTGCTGGACCAGCCGGGGGTCGATCCCGCTGCGCTCGGCCAGGGTGAGGGCTTCGGCCACCGCTTCGATCGTCAGGCCGACGATCACCTGGTTCAGCACCTTGACGAGATGCCCCGAGCCCGGGCCGCCCACGTGGACCACGTTCCCGAGGGCCTCCAGAACGGGGCGGGCCCGGGCGAGGTGCTCCTTTGCTCCGCCCGCCATGATGGCCAGCGTGCCCGAGGCGGCTCCTTCGGGACCACCGGAGACGGGCGCATCTATCCAGGCGATGCCGCGCCCTTGGAGCCGGGTCGCGTGGATCCGGGACCTCGCCGGGTCCGAGCTTCCCATGTCGAGGACTGTTTGCCCCTGCCGAAGGAGCGGATCCAGCAGGGCCAGCACGGCATCCACGGCGTCGGAGTCGGCCAGCATGAGCAGGCAGATGTCGGATGCGGCCGCGTCGGCGAGCGAGGAGGCCAGCGGGATCCCTTCCGTGAGCGCAGGGTCGAGGGCGCTGCGGTTCCATCCTTTGACGGGGAATCCGCGCGCCAGCAGGATGCGCGCCATCGGGCGGCCCATCAGGCCCAGACCAAACACGGTGATCGAGGTCGTCATGTCGGTCGGGATTCGGCAGGAGCCGTTTCCCCACCCGTCTAATCCGACTGAAACTCGCGGGATGGGTGCGTGGCTGTCTATCTGACCCGCCGGCTGCTCCTGGCGGTTCCCACGGTCTTCGGTGTGCTGCTGGCGGTGTTTCTCCTGATCAGGCTGGTGCCGGGAGACGTCGTCACGCAGCTGGTCGGGCTGGAAGCGACGATCTCGCCCCAGCGCGTGGACGAGCTGCGCCGTCTCTTCGGCCTCGACAGGCCGCTGGTCGTGCAGTTCACAGAGTACACGGGGCGCGTGCTGCGCGGCGATCTCGGGCAGTCGCTGCGCACGGGGCGACCGGTGGCGGCCGAGCTGCTGCGCCGCTTCCCGGTGACGATCGAGCTGGCTCTGGCCGGGCTGGTCGTGGCGCTATTGATCGGCGTGCCGGTCGGCGTGCTGGCCGCCGTGCGGCGGGGGAAGGCCGCCGACTACGTGGCGACGGGATTCGTCATGGTGGGGCTGTCCATCCCGTCGTTCTGGCTGGCCGTGCTTCTCATCCTGTTCTTCGCGCTGGAGCTGGGCTGGCTGCCGCCGACGGCCTACGTCTCGCCCCAGGAGAGCCTGATCGACAACTTGCGGCACATGATCCTGCCGGCGCTGTCCGTCGGGCTGGTGCTCGCCGCGGCGATCACGCGGATCATCCGCAGCAGTTTGCTGGAGGTGCTGGGACGGCACTACATCCGGACGGCGAGGGCGAAGGGGCTGGCCGAGGGCCGCATCGTCCTGCACCATGGGCTGCGCAACGCGCTGATCCCGGTGGTGACGGTGATCGGCCTGCAGTTCGGGACGCTGCTCGGCGGCACGGTGATCATCGAGCAGATCTTCAGCCTGCCGGGAGTGGGACGCTACGCGCTCGAGGGCATCAACCTGCGCGACTATCCGGTGATCCAGGGCGCCGTGCTCACCATCGCGATGGCGTTCGTGCTCGTCAATCTGGCGGTGGACATGCTGTATGGATTCCTTGATCCTCGCATCCGCTACGAGTAAGGCTCCGGCGCGGCCGCGCTCGCGGCTGCGCTCGCGCCTCGCCCGCCATCCCGGGGCCCGGATCGGCGGCCTGCTCATCGTCGTGGTCGTGGCGGGCACGCTCCTGGCGCCGTATCTCACCGCCTACGATCCGGTGGCCGTCGCCCCGCAGGTACGGCTGCAGGGGCCGAGCGGAGCACACCCGCTGGGCACCGACATCTACGGGCGCGACCTCCTGGCGCGCGTGCTCTACGGGGGCCGCATCTCGCTGGGCGTCGGCGTTCTCTCGGTCGGCCTGGCGATCGCCGTCGGCGGGACCCTCGGCGCGGCGGCCGGATTCTGGGGCGGCTGGCTCGACGCGGCGGTGATGCGGATCGCCGATGTGCTCCTCGCCTTCCCGGCGATCCTGCTGGCGATCGGCCTGCTGGCGTTCCTCGGCGGAGGCTTTTGGAACGTCGTGCTCGCCATCGCCATCGTCTACACGGCGCCGCTCTCGCGCGTAGCGCGCGCCGCGGTGCTGAACGTGCGGCACGAGGAGTACGTCGAGGCGGCGCGGGTGATCGGGGCGGGGGATGGGCGGGTGCTGGGACGCCATGTGCTGCCCAACGCCGTGGCGCCGCTGATCGTGGAGAGCACCCTGCGGCTCGCCCTGGCCATCCTGGCCGAGGCCGCGCTCTCATTCCTCGGACTGGGCACGCAGCCGCCCGCGCCCACCTGGGGGCAGATGATCGCGGAAGGACGCGCCGTCATGACCTTCACGCCCTGGCCGGCGATCGGGCCCGGGCTGGCCATCACGCTCACGGTGCTCGGTTTCAATCTGTTCGGGGATGCCATCCGCGATGCGTTCGACCCGCACGCGGCCGGCCGCTGAGGCAAGACATGACTTCTGGGGAGGGAACAGCGATGCGAAGGTTCGTGATCGTGCTGCTCGCGGGCGTCCTGCTGGCGGGGTTCGTCCTGCCGTCGGCCGCGCAGACCGCGGGGCCGCGCTACGGCGGGACGCTGCGGGCCGGGATGCAGACTGACCCGGTGGGGCTGGATCCGCATCTGACCACGGCGACGGCGACGCGCAACATGATGGAGAACGTGTACGACACGCTGGTCATGGTCAGCGCCGAAGGCCGCTACGTGCCCGGACTGGCGGAGTCCTGGACGACGTCGGCCGACGGGCTGACCTGGACGTTCCGGATCCGCAGCGGCGTGAGGTTCCACAACGGGCGGACGATGACGGCCGAAGACGCCGCGTACTCGATCAACCGCATCCGCGACCCGAACACGAAGTCGCCCCGCGCCGGTGACTTTGCCCTGGTGGACAGCATGACCGCGTCCGGACCGAACACGCTCGTCATCCGCCTCAAGCAGCCGTTCAGCCCGCTGCTGGCCAAGCTCTCTCTGTCCACGAACGTCGTCGTCCCGCGTGAGGTCGTCGAGCGGGACGGCGACCTGAACCGCAACCCGACGGGCACAGGACCGTTCCGCTTCGTCGGCTACTCGCCCCAGCAGCGGCTGACCCTGGTCCGCAGCGGCGACCACTGGGAGCGCGACGCCGGCGGGCGCCGGCTGCCCTACCTCGACCGCATCGAGTTCGTCTTCCTGCCGGACGCGGTGGCGCGGGCCACGGCGCTGCGCGCCGGCTCGGTGGACTGGATCGAGTACGTCCCGTCCTCCGAGGTGAAAGCGCTGCGGGCGGATCCCAACGTCCAGGTCGTCGGCGGCCTGTCCGCCAACTTCCGCAGCCTCTACATGAACAACCAGGTGGCGCCCTTCAACAACGTCAAGGTGCGCCAGGCGATCGCCTACGCCATCGACAAGAAGGAGATCGTCGACACGGCCCTGTTCGAGGTGGGCGGCATCGTGGCCACGGGCACGGTGATCCCGCCGGGGAACTTCTTCGCCTTCACCCGCAGTCCGTACAACAAGGTGGACCTGGACCGGGCGAAACGGCTGCTGGCCGAGGCCGGACAGCCCAACGGGTTCGAGGCGGATCTGTACGTGACGAGCACGTACGACTTCCTGCGCACGCCGGCGGAGCTGATCCAGGCCCAGCTGGCGAAGATCGGCATCCGCCTGAAGATCACGGCCGCGGACTGGAGCGTCTACCTGCCGACGGTGTTCCAGAAGCGGTACGCGCTGACGATCCTGGGCACCTCCGGGCAGAGCGATCCGGACGACTATCTCTACGGCAACCTCCACAGCAAGGGCGGGCTCAACCTGGTCAACTACAACGACCCGCAGTTCGACAGGCTGCTCGACCAGGCCCGGGCCGTCAGCGGGGAGGCGCAGCGCCGGCGTCTGTACGAGCAGGCGCAGGCCCGCCTGCTGGAGACGGTGCCGATGGTGTTCATCTATCACTCCACGCAGTACGAAGCGGTGCGGCGGAACGTGCGGGGCTTCGAGCACTGGCCCAATACCTCGTACCTGGGCCTGCGGCGGACCTGGATCGCGGCTCCGTAGACAGTCCGGGGAGGGCGGGTGATGCCGCCCTCCCCGCGGTTCACGCCGGCCGGTCAGGGCAGGATATCGGTCAGGGCAGGAGGTCGGCCAGGATCAGCTCGAGGCGGCGGTTGACGGCGCTCAGGATCGTCTTCGCCGCGGCCAGCGGGGCCTGTCCCTCCAGCC
>DASUAK010000030.1:0-7924 GCA_035763845.1 bacterium
CGATTGCGGTCGGCCGCTCGGCCGTGCTAGGATAGACGTCGCGTAGACGGCGATGACGGGATCCCACCCCCGAGCCCGCGCTCGAAAGAGCGCCGGAGGCGCCCCGATAGCGGCGAGCGAGCGCCGGCCGGTGTGCCGGAATGAGGGTGGTACCACGGGTTCGCCCCGTCCCTTGCTGGACGGGGTGTTTTGTTTGTTGGGGCGGAGGAGGAGCGGAGATGGTCCAGGAGCGCGAGAAGGTCCAGGCCCTGCCGAAGAAGGCCGAGGACTTCAGCGAGTGGTACACGCAGGTCGCCCTGCGCGCCGAGCTGGCGGACTACACGCCGGTGCGCGGGTCGATGGCGATCCGCCCGTACGGCTACGCGATCTGGGAAGGCATCCAGACCTGGCTGGACCGCCGGTTCAAGGCGACCGGCCACGTCAACGCGTACTTCCCGCTGCTCATCCCGGAGAGTCTGCTCAAGCGCGAGGCTGAGCACGTCGAGGGCTTCGCGCCGCAGGTGGCCTGGGTGACCCACGGCGGGGAGGAGGAGCTGAGCGAGCGCCTGGCCGTGCGGCCGACCTCGGAAGCGATCATCCTGCCGATGTACGCGAAGTGGATCCAGTCGTACCGCGATCTGCCGGTGCTGCTGCTGCAGTGGAACAGCGTCGTGCGCTGGGAGAAGGCCACGCGCCTGTTCCTGCGCACGGCGGAGTTTCTCTGGCACGAAGGCCACACCGCGCACCGCACGCTGGAGGACGCGGACGCCGAGTGCCGCCTCATCCTCGGCATCTACCGCGATCTCCTCGAAGACGTGCTGGCCATCCCGGTGCTCGTCGGGGTCAAGCCGCCGAGCGAGCGATTCGCCGGCGCCGACAACACCTACACGCTGGAGGCGCTGATGCCGGACGGCCAGGCGATCCAGGCCGGCACCTCGCACTTCCTGGGCCAGAACTTCGCCAAGGCTTTCAATGTGAAGTTCCTGGACCAGGACAACCAGGAGAAGTACATCTGGTCCACCTCCTGGGCGGTGACCACGCGGCTGATCGGCTCGCTCATCATGGCCCACGGCGACGACAAAGGCCTGGTATTGCCGCCGCGCATCGCGCCGTTCCAGGTCGTCATCGTGCCGATCCTGGGCCGCGACGACGCCAAGGTCGTGCCGGCCGCGAAGGCCCTGGCCCAGCGCCTGGGCGAGCGCTTCCGGGTGAAGCTGGACGACCGGGACGCCTACACCGCCGGCTGGAAGTTCAACGAGTGGGAGCTGCGCGGGGCGCCGGTGCGCATCGAGATCGGACCGCGGGACGTGACCGGCAGCCAGGTCGTGGTCAGCCGCCGCACCGGCGGGGCCAAGCAGACCGTGGCCCTCGACGGCATCGAGGACGCCGTCGGGAAGATCCTCGACGAGATCCAGGCCGAGCTGTTCACCCGGGCGAAGGCCTATCGCGACGAGCACACGAGCCAGGCCGCGGATCTGGACGGGCTGGCCCGGGCCCTCGATGCAGTGAAAGGCTTCGTCAAGGTCGGCTGGTGCCGCATGCAGTCCTGCGAGGACGCCATCCGCGAGCGCACCGGCGCCTCGCCGCGCGTCATCCCCCTCGACGATCAGCCGTCGGGGACGTGCGCGGTCTGCGGGATGCCGTCCCAGGCCTCGGTCTACTACGCGCGCGCCTACTGACCTTCGCCGGGCGAGGAAGCGCCGCGCCCCGGACGAATTATCCGTAGTACTTCTGCGATTTCCGGAGGAGGCGCGGCATGCGCGTACGCACGGCAGCTCTGGCAGCTCTTGTGCTTCTCATCGCACTCCTGGCGGGGTGCACCAGGCAGGCTGCGGAGGCGCCGCAGCAGGCCAAGACGTACAAGCTGGCGGCGATCTTCCCCGGCGTGGTCAGCGACGCGGACTACAACACGCTCGGCTACATCGCCACCACCTCGGTCAAGTCGGATCTCGGCGTGGAGACGGCCTACTCGGAGAACGTGGCGGTTCCCGACGTCGAGCGGGTGATGCGCGAGTACCTCGACAACGGCTTCAACATCATCTGGACGCACGGCGGCCAGTTCATCAACCAGACGCGGGACCTCGCCAAACAGTTCACAGAGGCGGCCTTCATCGGAGAGACCGACGGCGAGCTGCCCGACGCGCCGCCCAACCTCTGGGTGATCGACCGCAACTTTCAGGTGGGATTCTATCCCCTCGGCGCCGTGGCCGCGAAGGCCACGCGCAGCGGGCGCATCGGCTACATCGGCGGGCTCTCGCTGCCCTTCTCGTACATGGAAGTGCATGCGATGCAGCAGGCGATCCGCGACCTGGGCGCCGACGTCAACCTCCGTGCGGTCTGGGTGGGCGACTTCAACGATCCGACGAAAGCCCGGGCCATCGCCGACGTGATGATCGCCGAGGGCGTCGACGTGCTGGTCGGCTCGCTCAATCTCGGCATGCTGGGCATCTTCGAGGCGGCCAAGCGCTCCCCGCGGCCGGTCCTCGTCACCGGCAAGTACACGGACAAGTCGGGGTTTGCGCCCCAGCACACCATCACTTCGGTCCTCTACGACTTCGCCGGTCCGATGAAGGAGATCGTCGGGAAGATCCGGAGCGGGGAGACCGGCGGCTATTACCCGCTGGGGTTCCACACCGGCGTGGCGCTGCAGATGCCGCTGAAGAACGTGCCGGCGGAGCTCGGCGGTGAGATCGAGCAGATCGTCGCCAGCGTGCGCGATGGGAAGGTGACCGTCGTCAAGGACGCGACCCCGGTTCGCTGAGGGTTCCCATGCAATCCGCCGCCCCCGAGCCGGTCGTCCAGATGGAGGGGATGCGCAAAGTCTTCGGCCCCGTCGTGGCGCTCGACGGGGCCGATTTCATGCTCGGCTCCCGCGAGATCCACGGTCTCCTCGGCGGCAACGGCGCCGGGAAGACCACGCTGATGAACGTTCTCTACGGCCTGTACCGGCCGGACGCGGGCCGCATCCGGCTGCGGGGCGAGCCCGTGGAGATCCGCGGTCCCGCCGACGCCATCCGCCACCGCATCGGGATGGTGCACCAGCACTTCCTGCAGGTCGGGAGCTTCACCGTCACCGAGAACGTCGTGGTGGCCGCCCCCCTGGGCGGCCGGCTCCGCCTCGACCTGCGATCCGAGCAGACCCGCATCCGGGAGCTGGCGGACCGGTTCGGGCTGACCGTCGACCCGCGGGCCCGTGTGGAAGATCTGCCCATCGGGATCCGCCAGCGGGTGGAGATCGTCAAGGCGCTGTACCGCGGAGCCCGGGTCCTCATCCTCGACGAGCCCACCACGAACCTCACTCCGCAAGAGGTCGACGGATTGTTCCGCTCGCTGCGCACGATGGTCGAGGAGGGGCTGAGCGTCGTCTTCATCACGCACAAGATCCGCGAGGTGCTGGCGGTCTGTGACCGCATCTCCGTGATGCGCGACGGGCGCACGGTGCTGACGCAGTCCCGGGCGGAGGGGGCGGAGGAAGGGCTGGTCCGGGCGATGGTGGGAGGGCAGCTGGACACGCGGCGCAGCGTCCTCTTCACCGGCCGGGATGCGGAAGGCGCGCCCGCGCCGTCGGGTGAGCCGGTGCTGCGCCTGGAGGGGCTGCGCGCGGACGGCGGCGCCATCGAGGTCCGGCGGAGCGAGATCCTGGGCATCGCCGGCGTGGCCGGGAACGGCCAGACCGAGCTGGCGGAGAGTCTGATCGGCCTGCGGCCCGATTCAGCCGGGCGGGTCACGATCAACGGGGCGCCCCTGGTAGGCGGCCCGGCCGGCGCGATGGCGCGGGGGATCATCTACATCCCCGAAGACAGGCTCGACGAGGGCTTCCTCCCGACCGCGAGCGTCGCGGAGAATCTTGTCCTGGGCTTCCACCGGCGGCCGGAGTACAGCCGCGGACGGTTGTTCAACCGGCGCGCGGTCCTCGACGTGGCGCGCGGGCTCATCCGCGAGTACAACATCCGCACCCCGGGGCCGGAGGAGGCCGCGGCCAACCTCTCGGGCGGCAACATCCAGCGCCTCATGCTGGCCCGCGCGTTCGCCCATCCCTCCACGCTCCTGGTCGCGCACAACCCGACCCGGGGCCTGGACATCCCGTCCACGGAATTCGTGTACGAGAAGCTGCTGGCGCTGCGGGCGGCCGGGGGCGCCGTGGTGCTCCTGGCCGACGACCTGGACGAGCTGCTGCTGCTGAGCGACCGCATCGCGGTCCTCTACCGCGGCCGCGTGGTGGGAGTACGGGAGCGCGGTCGGGCCGACCGCTACGAGCTGGGGCGGATGATGAGCGGCGTGGCGTGAGGCGGGCGCTCCCCTACGTCCTGGCGCTGGCGGCGGCGTTCGCGGTCGCCGGGGTGTTCGTCGCCGCGATGGGGTTCAACGTCCCCCGGGCGTATGCGACCATCCTCTTCACCTCCTTCCGCACCCCCGCGGGATTCGCGCAGACCCTGCTGAAGTTCGTGCCGCTCCTGCTGCAGGCGCTGGCCTTCACCGTGCCGCTGGCGGCGCGGAAGTTCAACATCGGCGGGGAAGGCCAGCTCATCGTGGGCGGGATCGGCGCCGCCGGGGCGGGGATCCTCCTCGCCGGCCTGCCCGCGCCCGTCCTCCTGCCCCTCGTCATCGCCGCGGGCCTCGTCTTCGGCGCGCTGTGGGCGGCCATCCCTGCCTGGCTGCTGTACCGCTTCCAGATCAACGAGATCCTCACCACCGTGCTGATGAACTTCGTCTCGTTCAGCCTGATCGACTTCGTCGCCACCGCGGTGTGGCGCGATCCCGCCGCCGGCCATCCGACGACCGTTCCCATCGGCGCGGGCGCCCGGCTGCCGCTGCTCGCGGCCTCGCCCCCGCTGCACAGCGGTCTCCTCCTGGCCCTCCTGGCCGCGGGGCTGGTGTACGTCTACATGCGGCGGACGACGGCCGGGTACGAGCTGGCCGCCACCGGCGCCAATCCGCGGGCGGCGCTGATCCACGGCATCGCCGTGCCCAGGATATTCATGCTCGCCCTCGTCCTGGGCGGCGCGCTGGCCGGGCTCTCCGGAGCGATCGAGGTCGCGGGAGTCCATCACCGCCTGATCGAAGGGATGCAGTCCAACTACCTGCTGCTGGGGATCATCATCGGGTTGATCGCGCGCGGGCAGATCGCCGCGGTGCCCTTCGTGGCCTTCTTCATCGCCGTCCTCGAGGTCGGGGCGAGCGCGATGCAGCGCACGATGATGATCCCCGCCGAGATGGTCTTCATCGTGGAGGCGCTGGTCCTGGTCTTTGTGCTGCTGTCCGACCTGGTCCGGCGGCGGTAGGGAGGGGACGATGGCCGAGCAGCTCATCACCTTCACCGGGCTCGTGCTGATGACGATGGTGCCTTACGTCCTGGCCAGCCAGGGGACGATGCTGGGCGGCCGGGCCGGCGTGTTCAGCGTGGCGCAGGAGGGGATCATGCTGGTCGGCGCCTCGGTCGGCTTCCTCGGCACCTACGCGACGGGGAGCCTGACCGCGGGGGCCGTGCTGGCCATGGCCGCCGGGGGACTGTTCGGGCTGGCGCTCGCCTACTTCACGACGTCGCTGAAGATGAACCAGTTCGTGATCGGGCTGGCGCTGTTCTTCACGGGCCTCGGGCTCTCCACGCTCCTCTACAAGGTGACGATCGGGGTCACCCTCACGCCGCCGCTGATCCCCACGCTGCCCGTGGAGCCCGTCCCGGTCCTGGCCCGCCTCCCCGTGCTGGGCCGGGTGCTGTTCAGCCACAACGTGCTGGTGTATCTCACGCTGCTGCTGTCCGCGGCGCTGTACTACGTCCTGTACCATACGCCGGCCGGGCTCGCGCTGCGGTCCGTGGGCGAGAACCCGATGGCCGCAGACAGCCTCGGCGTCAACGTCGGCCGCGTGCGCTACGTCACGGTGATCATCGGGGGCGCGCTGATGGGGCTGGCCGGCGCCTACCTGCCGATGGTGTACACGGGGACGTTCACCGAGGGGATCGTCCGCGGGCGGGGCTGGCTCGCGATCGCCCTGACCTTCTTCGGCGGCTGGACCCCGCACCTCATCGTGCTGGGGGCCGTCTTCTTCGCCGCGATCGAAGTGCTGTCGTTCGGGGCGCAGATCCGCGGGATCGGCCTGCCCTACCAGTTCCTGCAGATGCTGCCGTACCTGGCGACGATCCTGATCATGATCCCCGCCTTCCGCCGTGTCCGCGTCCCGGCCTTCCTCGGGCAGAACTACCACCGCGAACGCCGCACGCAGGCCTGAGCATCAGGAGACGAAGAGGGGCACGAGCTCGCCGCGGTCGACGTCGAGCAGGCCGCGGTCGGTGAGCTTGAGGGCCGGGATCACCGACAGCGCCAGGAACGAGAGGGTCATGAAGGGGTCGCCGAGCGGGCAGCCCATCCGGCGGGCGAGGGTGAGCAGCTCCTTCATCCGCGCGGCCACCACCGTGATCGGCTCGTCGGACATCAGCCCCGCGATGGGCAGGGGCAGCCGCGCCGTCTCGCGGCCGGCCACCGCCACGAGGCCGCCCCGCATCTCCAGGAGGATGTTCACCGCGCCGCGCATCGCGTCGTCGCTGGCGCCCACGACGATGATGTTGTGCGCGTCGTGGGCCACGGTCGAGGCCAGGGCGCCGAAGCGCAGCCCGAACCCGCGCACGAACCCCAGTCCCACGCGGCCGCTCCCCGTGTGGCGCTCGATGACCGCCAGCTTGAGGAGGTCGCGTTCCGGGTCGGCGACCACCTCCCCGTGCTCGACCTTCGCCTCCGCCTGCGCGCTCTCGGTCACGATCTGGTCGGGGATGACCTGGATCACGCGCATCCGCCCGCCGCCGGCCGGGATGCGGAAGTGCATGCCGGAGCGGGGGATGCTCAGCGAGACCGGGACGGTGGGCAGCCGCTCGGGACGAGTGTAAGGCAGGAGCACCCCGTCCCTTGCGACAAGGTGCCCATGACGATAGACGAGTCTGGGACGGGGCGCTGACAGGTCATCGAAGACGATCAGATCCGCGCGTTTGCCGGGGGCCACGACGCCGCGGTCTTTCAGCCCGAAGTACTCCGCCGTGTTCAACGTCGCCAGCTGGATGGCGAGGATGGGATCCAATCCGAGCGTGATGGCCTGCCGGACCATGCTGTCGATGTGGCCTTCCTCCAGCAGGTGCAGCGGGTTGCGGTCGTCGGTGCAGAAGATGAAGCGCCGTGCGTTCCGCAGGGTGACCAGCGGCAGCAGCGCGGCGAGGTTGCGCGCCCCGCTGGCCTCGCGGATCATGATCACCAGGCCCCGCCGCAGCTTCTCGAGCGCTTCCTCGCGCGTCGTGCACTCGTGGTCCGACCCGACGCCTGCGGCGGCGTAGGCATTCAGGCTGGCACCGCGCAGGCCCGGCGCGTGGCCGTCGATCGGCCGGGCCCCCGCGGCGCGCAGCTTGTCGAGCACGTCCCGATCCGCAGCGAGCAGCCCCGGATAGTCCATCATCTCAGCGAGGCCGAGCACCCACTTGTCCGTCATGAGGCTCTCCAGGTCGTAGGCGGAGAGCTGCGCCCCCGCGCTCTCGAAGGGACCCGCCGGCACACAGGAGGAGGCCATCACGAAAACGCTCAGCGGATTGTACTTCGCCGCCTCCAGCATGTAGCGGATGCCGGTCATGCCCAGGACGTTGGCGATCTCGTGAGGATCGGTCACCACCGCCGTCGTCCCCCGCGGCACGACGGCCCGGGCGAACTCGGGGATGGTGACCATCGAGCTCTCGATGTGCACGTGGCCGTCGATGAACCCCGGGGCGAGGTAGGCGCCGTCGAGGTCGAGGACGTTCGCGGCGGTGTAGCTTCCCCCGTCCGGGGGGGTGATCGCGGCGATGCGGTCTTCGAGGACCGCGACTCCGCCGGGGGTGACATCCTGGTTGTACAGATCCACGATCCGGGCGTTGGCCAGCAGGAGGTCGGCCGGGGCGCCGGCGCGGGCCGTCCGAATGAGGCGGGCCAGG
>DASUAK010000031.1:0-4607 GCA_035763845.1 bacterium
CTGCCGGTTCCCTCCGACCGCGCGGCGATCATCCTCTCCATCGACGTCAGCGGCAGCATGCGCTCGCAGGACATCAGCCCCAGCCGCATCGAGGCCGCGCAGGCAGCCGCCCGGGCGTTCCTCGAGGCCACACCCGACCGCGTGCGGGTGGGCCTCGTCGTCTTCGCGGGCTACGCGTCGACCCTCTCCGCGCCGACCACCGACCACAAGCGCCTCGTCGCGCTCATCGACGGGGTGGGCCTGGCCCGCCGCACCGCGATCGGGGAGGGGCTGGTCGAGGCCGTGGCCGCCCTTCCGGGCCGCGTCCGTCCCAACATCGACGGAACGCCGCCGATGCTGCTCGCCACGCCCCCGCCCGGGGTCGTCGTCCTGCTCTCCGACGGGCGGAACAACAGCGGCATCGACCCGATCGAGGCGGCCCGGGCGGCCGCCGCGCAGAACGTGACCGTCTACACCATCGGCCTCGGCTCGCGCACGGAGACGACCTTCGGGTGGTCGATCGGCGGCCCCATGGATGAGGAGACGCTGCAAACGATCGCCACGATGACCGGCGGCGAATACCACCACGCCTCGACCGCGAGCGCCCTGCACGGGATCTACCGGAAGCTGGCCCGCGCGATCGCCTGGGACCGCCGGCCCACGGAGGTCTCCGCGCTGCCGGCCGGCGCGGCCGCGCTCCTGCTCATCGCGGCGGCGGTGGTCTCCGCCGCGCTCGTCCCGCTGCGTCCCTGAGCTACAGGCCGCGGAAGAAGCGGAGCCCCGAGATGAGGAAGTACACGCTCATCGCCATCACGAAGACGCCGCAGACCCCCAGCACGATGCGGTACGCGCGCTCGGGGATACGGCCGCGGCCCGAGCCGACGACGAGCGCGAGGAAGCTGTTCCAGGCGAGATCCAGCATGGCGTGGCCGGCGTAGAAGACGACGATCAGCGCGACCCAACCGAACCGCCTGAACACCACGAAGTAGCCGGCGCCGACGGTCACCCACCACAGCAGCCAGTAGGGATTGCCGACCGTGGTGAGCACGCCGCTGCGCACGAGGGAGAGCCGCGCCCCCATGGGGGCGGCCGAGGCGGAGGGCAGCACCACCGCGTCCCGCCAGGCGGCGGAGGCGATCCCCCACCCCATCCAGGCCAGCACGACGCCGCCCAGCACGCCGATCGTTCCGATCACCGCGGGCTGCTCCAGGGCGTGCCCGAGCCCGATCGCCAGCACGGCCAGCATCACCACTTCGGCCGCGACGTGTCCGACGGTGATCAGCGGGCCCGCGGCGAACCCGCGGCGGGCGCCCTCCGAGATCGCCACCGCCGAGACCGGCCCCGGCATCAGCACCCCCGACAGGCTGATCAGCCACCAGGTGAGGGCGATCCCGAAGAGCTCAGACATGGGGCAGCACGGCCTCGGCCATCGCGCGCAGACCGTCGAGGTCGTCCAGGTCCAGCCACTGCAGCATGACGCCCTGCAGCCCCGCCGCGTCCAGCTCGCGCAGCTGCGAACTGATCTCCTCGCCGGTGCCGACCAGCACCCCTCTCGCCCGCAGCTCCTCGCGCGTCCGGCCGCGGCGCTCGAGCTTCTCTGCGACCTCGCCCGGTGAGCGGCCGAAGACCACGCCCGTCATCATCGAGCGGCGCACCGCATCCCGCCCGCGGCCCGCGCCCGAGACCAGCGCATCCAGACGGGTCGTGAGGCGGGCAAAGCTCTGCGGCGTCTGCAGGGTGGCATTCCACTCGACGGCGTAGCGGGCCGCCAGCGGCAGCGTGCGATGTGGCCCGTTCCCGCCGACGAGGACCGGCGGCCCCCCGGGACGGGGCCGCGGCCGCAGCACCGCCTCGCGCAGCCGGACGTACCGCCCCTCGAACGTCACCGGCTCGTCGGAGGCGAACAGCGCGCTGATCACCTGGAGG
The DNA here is from genome assembly GCA_035763845.1 of bacterium. Taxonomy (GTDB): domain Bacteria; phylum Sysuimicrobiota; class Sysuimicrobiia; order Sysuimicrobiales; family Kaftiobacteriaceae; genus Kaftiobacterium. Next base: position 1,906 of record DASUAK010000031.1, read on the forward strand.
GACTCCTCGAACCGCGCCATGCGCGCCCGCAGGTCGAGGAGGTCGAAGCCGTAGTTGGTGTGCTCCCGCTCCTGCCAGCCCGCCCCCAGCCCGAGGATCAACCGGCCCCCGGAGAGCTCGTCTACGGCGGTCGCCATCCGCGCCGTCATCACAGGATGGCGGAACGAGCACGGCGTCACCAGCGGGCCGAACGGGATGCGGCGGGTGTGCCCGGCCAGCCAGGTAAGCGAGGTCCACAGCTCGAGCGAGTCGCGGTCCGGCGGGGCGGCGTTCGTGAAGTGATCGGAGCGGTACAGGCCGGCGAAGCCGAGCGACTCCACCAGCGGACCGATGCGCTGCCAGCGCGGCCAGGTCAGGCCGTTCTGGCCCTCGATCATGATCGCGACGTCCATGTCTCCTGCTAGTTCAGCCGGAGGCCGCGCCTCCCCTGCGCCGGAGGCGCACGATGGCGCCGGACATGAATACGACCGCGACGGAGACCGCCGTGGTCGTATCCCATCCCAGAACCCCGGGTCTTGCTAGCGCATGGTCGTCCCCTGGCCCTCGGTCCCGGACGGCGTGCCCCCATCCGTCGGGGCCGGGCTGCTCGTCCCGCGCAGGACGTGGACGGCGCGCCGGGCCGCCTCGCCCGTCTCATGAGGCGCCGTGCGCAGGTTCTCCTTCACCACGTCCAGCGGCTGGGTCGCGAAGCTCTCGGGCTTGGCCATGAGCAGGGCGAGCACCACGTAGATGAACACGCCCACCCCGCTGGCGAACGACGCCAGGATGAACAGCGCCCGGATGATCGCCGGGTCCACCCGGAAGTACTCGGCGAGTCCGCCGGCCACACCGAACAACATGCGGTTCCGTGCACTCTTGCGCAGCTTAGCCATCGATCACGCCTCCTTTTCCCGCACTGCGTTTTTCCCCGTCTGGCGTCAGACCCCTAGGTATTCGAAGATCCGCGCGAGGCCGGCATAGATGAGGAACCCCGGCCAGAGCCGCCAGAGATCGTCCCAGGCGATGCCGCCGTAGCCGAGGTTCGCCAGGAGCACGAACGCGCCCAGCGCGACGAGGACAATGCCCCAGGTCATCTCCCGCGTCCGCATCCTATCGCCCCCGGACCTCCAGTTCGCCGACCCCGAGGGACGCCCGGATCTCGACCTTCGCCTCGGCGGCGTCCCACGCTCCGTTCACGTACTCGCCGCCCCCGCGCTGTGTGAAGCCCGCGAGGTTCAACCGGCTCGTCAGGCCCCCGCGCGCGAAGAGGCGCACTCCCACGCCGTCCGGCACGATGATCGAGATCTTGCCGACCCCTCCGCTGACGTCCACCTCCGTCACGCCCTGGGCGGCGCCGCCGAAGTCGAGCACGAACTCCCCCACGCCCGACCGGGCCTCGATCCGCCGCGCCCGAGCGTAGCCCAAGCCTATCGCCTCGAATCGGCCGGCCCCCGCCTGGAGGCTCAGCGCCTCGAGGGACGCCTCTCCCGCCTTGAACTCCACCCGCACCTCTCCCGCCCCGGCCCGGATCTCGGCACGTCCCCGCATCCCGGTGAGGTCGAAGGTCCCGCGGCCGGCCCCTGTCGAGGCGGTGAGATCCAGGGGCACACGGCGCGTGAGCCGGATGGCCCAATCGTTGGTCGTGCGCCGGCCGGCCACGTTCCGGCGCTCGTCCCTGATGACCAGACGGCCGCCGCCGTAATCCGTGCGGATGCGGATGCCGGCGTGATGCGTGATCGTCGCCTCGTAGGCCCGGTCGCCGTCCATCGTTTCCACGCGCATCGTCCCGGCGCCCTGCGTCAGCGTCACGTCGAGGCGGGACGCATCCGCGAGGGCCGCGCCGTACCGGTCGGTCTGCACCCCCCCCAGCCTCCCGCCCGTGGAGCGGGTGCCGAAGGCGACGACGGCCAGGATGACGAGGGTGGCCAGAAGCGCCCAGCGCTCCGCGCGCGTCATGGCCGCGGCCGGTCCCGGAGGAACAGCGCCACCCCGATCGCGATGAGGACGATGGCCGGGAATACGTCCGCGCCGATCACGTCGTCGAGGAGGAAGGCCACGCCGATCCCGATGAGGATGATCGCCCCGGTCGGGTAGCGGCGGCCCCCCGCCGCCGGGGACGGAGGCGGCACAGAGCCCGGCTCGGTCGCACCGGGCGGAGCGCCCGCAGACGGCGCATCCGGCGGAGCGGCGGCCGGTGCGGGGCCCACCCGCTGCTGGTAGAGCATCCAGACGCCGAGGGCGATCAGCAGCACCGGCCACCAGCGCATCCCGCCGAACCACCAGCTGTAGCCGAAGTTGCCGAGGAGGAACATCAGCCCCAGGGCCAGCAGTATGATGCCCCAGATCAAACGGGACCCATCCCTGCGCTCGATCATGCCGCGCCTCCTATATTCCGGGCTGCGGGCGCCGCCGGAAGATGATGTACAGCCCGACGAGGATGAGCACGAGCGGCCACCAGCGTCCGACCGTACCGAGGAGCCCCGTCTGGTCCGCGGCAAGCAGCAGCCCGATCGCCGTCAGGATGCCGCCGGGGATCAAGGGCCACCAGTCCGCGGGCAGGCGGCCCCGCAGGCGGCTTATGGCGAAGATGGCGAGGAAGCCTAGCCCGAGCCCGAGGAGGACCGGGGCCCCTTCGGCCTGGAGTCGCTCCTCGTAGATGATGCCGACCCCAAGCCCGGTCATGATGCCCCCGGGCACGAGGAACCCGTAGTGCCGGGTGAAGG
>DASUAK010000032.1:0-4902 GCA_035763845.1 bacterium
CAGGATCGTCACCGCCATCATGACGCCGTACCAGCGGATGACGACCGGGCCCAGCTGGATGAGAATGGGATCCATGGCGGGCGTAGTATAACACTAGGACCGGCGGGCCGGCCCACGATGCGCATCGCCCTCGGATCCACCAGCGAATCGAAGCTGCGCGCCGCGCGGGCGGTCTGCGCGCGGGCCTTCCCCGGCGCGGCGGTGGAGGCGGTCGTGATCTCTTCCACGGTTCCCGCGCAGCCGACGAGCGAGGAGGAGACTGTCCGCGGCGCGCGGCACCGTGCGCGTGAAGCGCGGGACCGGGCGGGGGCGGATCTGGGCGTCGGCATCGAAGGCGGCGTGTACCGGGACGGCCGGGGCACCTGGCTGTGCGCCTGGGCCGCAGTAGTGGATGCATCCGGCCGCGAAGGGCTGGCGTCGGGGATCCGCTTCCCCCTGCCGCCGTGGATCGCGGAGCGCGCGCTGCGGGGCGAGGAGCTGGGCGCGATCGTGGACGGCTACCTCGATCGGCCGGAATCACACGAGGATCTCGGCGCGATCGGGCTGCTCACCAACGGGCTGCTCGACCGCCAGGCCGCGCTGGAGCAGGCGCTGCTCGGGGCGCTGGCGCCGTTCGTGGCCGCGGGACTCTATGCCGGGCCGGCAGGAGCCGGGGAAGGATGACCGCGCGGGGGGCGAGCCCGGGCTCGTCCCCCGCGCGGAGTGGGACCCCTTACGCTCGCGTGACCAGCCAGACGAGTAACGCGAGCAGGACCAAGCTCAGCATCTCGGCACCTCCTCTGGTGCGCGGTCGTGCCAGGCCGGTGGGCGGCTAGGCCGGGTTACGCGTGAACAGGTACCAGAGAATCAGGAGGAAGAGCAGGAGCTCGATCATGGTCACACCTCCTTTGGGCGCGACGGAGCGCCTGTATTACACGGACAGCTACCTGCGCGCGTTCGACGCCCACGTGCTCGACGCCACCCCGCACGAGCGCGGTCATGCCGTCATGCTGGATCGCACTGCGTTTTTTCCCACATCGGGCGGACAGCCCAACGATCTCGGCGTGCTGGGCGGAACAGCCGTTCTCGATGTCCTTGACAGCGACGACGGCACGGTCATGCACGTGGTGGGGCGGTCCCTCGCCGGAGCGGTGCGGGGGGAGATCGACTGGCCGCGGCGCTTCGACCACATGCAGCAGCACACCGGACAGCACATCCTCTCGCAGGCGGCCCTGCGGGCGGTCGGCGCGCAGACGCTGTCGGTGCACCTCGGCGCGGAGCGCTGCACGCTCGATCTCGACCGCCCCGATCTCACCGCGCCGCAGGCCGACGCGGTGGAGGATCTTGCCAACGCGCTGGTCACGGAGGACCGGCCGGTGCACACGCGGTTCGTGGAAGAGACGGAGCTCGCCTCGCTCGGGCTGCGCCGCCCGCCGAAGACGCGGGGCGTGATCCGCCTGGTCGAGGTGGACGGCTTCGACCGGTCGGCCTGCGGGGGCACGCACGTGCGCCGGACGGGCGAGATCGGCCTGATCAAGCTCCGCCGCTGGGAGCGCTACAAGGGCGGTGTGCGCGTGGAGTTCGCCTGCGGCGGGCGCGCCCTGCGCGACTACCGGTGGAAGCACGCCCTGATCACCGACCTGGCCGGCGCGCTCACGGTGAAGGACCGCGAGGTGGGCGAGGCCGTGGCCCGCATGGCCGGCCAGCTGAAAGAGCGCGAGCGGGAGGCCGGCGAGCTGCGCGACCGGCTGCTGGAGCGTGAGGCGGAGGAGCGCCTGGCCGCCGCGGAGGGCCGTCCCAAGGTCATCGCGGCGGTGCTGGAGGGGTCCATCGATGAGGCGGTTGCCCTCGCCGGGAAGATCGTCGCCTCCGGCGAGGCCGCGGTGGCGTTCGCCTCGGGCGGGCGGATCATCGTGGCCTGCGCCCCCGCCCTCGGCATCGACGCCTCCGCCGTGCTGCGGGCGGTGGTGGAGCCCCTCGGCGGGCGGGGCGGCGGCCGGAAGCAGTTCGCCCAGGGCGCCGTGCCGCTCGAAGCACAGGCCGCGGCGATCCAGGCCGCGCGCGAGGCGCTGGCCCGGGGCGGGGATGCCTGAGCTCCCGTTCCTCCAGGTGCTGGCGGAGAACCTCGACGTGCAGCTCCGCGGACACGAGGTGGCCGTGGTGCGGCTGTCGTCGGTTTCCCTGCTGAAGACCTACGAGCCGCCGCTCGATCTCCTCACCGGCCGGGCGGTCCGGCAGGTCCGCCGCCAGGGCAAGCTCATCCTCTTCGACCTGGCGGGAGACCTCTCGCTCATCGTCCACCTGATGCGGGACGGGCGCTTCCGGATCGGTCCGAGCCGCTCGCGCGGGGGGAAGGACCTGGCCCTCGCGCTGCGCTTCGACGACGGCCGGGAGCTGCAGCTCGTCGAGCTCGGTCCGAAGAAGCGGGCCTCTGTGTGGCTCTCCCGGACGGATGAGCTGGCGCGCGCGGAGCCTCTGCGCGATCTCGGCCTGGATCCCTTCTCCTACGAGCTCGCGCCGGAGCGGCTGCATGCGATGCTGGCCGGAGAGCGCACGCAGCTGAAGCGCTTCCTCACCTTCCAGCGCTACGTCACGGGGATCGGCAACGCGTACTCGGATGAGATCCTGTGGGAAGGGCGCCTCTCCCCGTTCGCTGCCGCGTCGAAGGCCACCCCGGCCGAGGCCACCATCCTGCTCGGCGCGATCCGTACGGCGCTGGGCCGCGCGCTCGAGGAGCACCGCGCGCACTTCGGGGAGACCCTGCCCTCGAAGGAGCCGCCGGAGCTGCTGCGGGTCCACCGGCACGCGGACGAGCCCTGCCCGCGCTGCGGGACGCCGCTCGCCCAGGTGGCGTTCGCCGAGCGGGAAACGTACTACTGTCCTAGCTGCCAGACCGGAGGGAAAGTGTACGCCGACCGGAGGATGTCGCGCCTGCTGAAGTGAGCGATGCCTGAGCTGCCCGAGCTCGAAGCCCTGCGCGCCAGCCTGCGTCCGCTGCCCGGCCGGACGATCGACTCGGTCGATGTGCGCACGGCCACCGCGGTGCGCACCCACCGGCCGCGGCGCTTCGCCGAGCTGCTCGCCGGCCGCCGCCTCGTGCGGGTGGACCGCGCGGGCAAGGCGCTGCTGTTCCATCTCTCCGGAGGGCTCACCCTCGTCGTCCACTTCAAGCTCTGGGGGCTGCTGCGGCTGCATCCCAAGGACCCACCGCCCGGAGAGGGGACCGCGCTGCTGCTGCGGTTCCGCGACGGCGGCACGCTCGAGTTCCGCGAGCTGCAGCTGTCGACGATCGAGCTCTATGCGCAGCGGGAGCTCGACCGCGTGCCGTATCTCTCCGCGCTCGGCGTGGACCCGCTGTCGGCCGCGTTCACCCTGGCCCATCTGCGGGAGCTGGTCGGCGGCCGGGCCGCCGTTCGCGCGGTCCTCACCGACCAGGAGCGCATCGCCGGCATCGGCAACCTGTGGGCGCACGAGATCCTGCACGCCGCCCGGCTGCATCCCGACCGTCCCGGCGCCTCGCTCACGCCGGCGGAGACGTCCGCGCTCCACGAAGCGATCCGCTCGGTCCTGCGCGAGGGGACGGCGGCGGGCGGCGAGCCGGAGTTCGTCGACGCCGCGGGCCGGCAGGGGCGCGCGCGCCTCGCGGTCTACGGCCGGGAGGGACAACCCTGTCCCCGCGGGGACGGGACGATCGAGGCGGGGCGGTCCGGTGGACGGCCGTCCTTCTACTGTCCGGGGTGCCAGCGGTGACGCCGCGCCTGGGCGTGGACCGCGACCTCCTCGTCGAGGCGCTCCGCGGCCTCATCGCCTGCAACTCCGTCAACCCCTCTCTCGTCCCCGGCGCTCCCGGCGAAGCGCAGATCGCGCTGTACGTGACGACCCTCTGCCGGACGCTCGGCCTCGAGGCCGACGTCGTCGAGGCGGCCCCGGGGCGGCCGAACGTCATCGCCACGCTGCGCGGCACGGGCGGGGGCCGGCGCTTGCTGCTGAACGGCCATCTCGACACGGTGGCCGCGGGGGAGATGCAGCGGCCCTTCGAGGCGGTCGAGCGCGACGGCCGGGTCTACGGCCGCGGGGCGGTGGACATGAAGGGCTCGCTGGCCGCGATGATCGCGGCGGCCGCGGCGCTGCGCGACAGGCGGCCGGCCGGGGACCTGATCCTCGCCTTCGTCGCCGACGAAGAGTACGCGAGCCTGGGCACGGAGGCCGTCGCGGGCGCGGTCGCGGCGGACGGGGCCATCGTCACCGAGCCGACGGCTCTGTCGGTCGGGATCGCGCACAAGGGCTTCGCCTGGGTGCGCTTCGAGACCGCGGGCCGGGCGGCGCACGGCAGCGATCACCGCGAGGGCAGGGACGCGATCGGCGCGATGGGATACGTCCTCGCCGAACTGCGCCGCCTCGAGACGAACCGGCTCAGCCAGCACCGCCATCAACTGCTCGGGCGGGCGTCGGTCCACGCCTCGCTGATCGAGGGCGGGGAGGGCCTCAGCACCTACCCCAGCCGCTGCGTCCTGCAGGTGGAGCGGCGTACGCTCCCCGGCGAGACGGCGGCCGACGTCGAGGCCGAGATGCTCGAGGTCCTCCAGCGCGGCGGGGGCGGCCGCATCGAGGTGTTCTTCTTCCGCCCTGCGTATGAGGTGCCCCCGGATGCGCCGATCGTAGCCGCGGTCTCCTCCGCGGCGATGGGCGTGCTGGGGGCGCGGCCGCCGCTCGTCGGACTGGGAGCCTGGATGGACTCGGCGATCCTCGGCGCCGCGGGCATCCCCTCGGTCATCTTCGGCCCGGCGGGCGCCGGGGCGCACGCCGTGGAGGAGTACGTCGAGCTCGAGAGCGCGGTGCGCTGCGCCGAGGTGCTGGCGGCAGCGGCGCTCGAGTTCTGCGGCTGGCGCTGATGCCGCTGGTCACCCTGCTCAGCGACTTCGG
>DASUAK010000033.1:0-3313 GCA_035763845.1 bacterium
CGAACAGCGCCGTGAAGCTGCGCGGGCTGACCCACGCGGGGAAGGACAGGAAGGTGACCGTGAGCAGAAACGCCACGCCCCCACCGATGAGGGCGAGCACGGCGGAGAGGATGCGCCGCTCGAGCCTCTCGTCGTGACCACGATACCCGGGTTCCAGACCAAGCAGCATCGTTCCACTCTCCGGTCATGGAAACGCGCTGGTTCGGCCGGCTGGGTACTCGAATCCGGCGGGGGGTTAAGCAAGATTATAAGCCCGAAATCTTCTGCCAAACTTCTCAACAACCGACGAGTTTGCGGTTCCTCGGCGCCTGCCTTACCCGAGTTTGTCGATTACGATGGTCTGATTCCAAACCCGCAGCGCCGCCTCGACGACCTTCGGATCGAAGTGGCTGCCCGCGCTGCGTGCGATCTCCGCCGCCGCCTCGGCGGGCGGACGGGCGCGGCGGTACGGCCGGTCGGTCGTCAGGGCTTCGAACGCGTCGGCTACCGCGACGATCCTCGCCGCGATCGGGATCGCCTCCCCCGCGAGGCCCTGGGGATAGCCGCGGCCGTCCCAGCGTTCGTGGCTGTGACGCACCGCCATCTTGATCGTCGGGGAGATCGCGACCGGATCGAGGATCTCGTAGCCGTAGACCGTGTGCCGCTGGATGATCTGCCGCTCCCGGACGGTGAGCGGCCCTTCTTTCGTCAGCAGCTCGTCGGGGATCCCGATCTTCCCGATGTCATGGAGGAAGGCGGCCACCTGCACTTCCTCGAGCGCCGCCGGGGACAGCCCCATCGCCCGGGCGATCGCCACCGCGTTGGCGGCGACCCGCGAGGAGTGGTGGGCGGTGGCCATGTCCCGCGCGTCCAGCGCGTTGACGAGCGACCGGATGATGCCCACGAATGCTCCGCGGAGCGCGGACTCGCTGCGGTCCAGGTCGTGCGATGCCCGCCGGACGATCGTGAACAGCACAGCATAGAGGATGAGCACCCCGAGCACCACGCTGAGCTGGACGGACACGATCAGCCGCCCCAGCGCGGGGGCGAGATCGTTGAGGTCGACGACGACCTGATAGAGGCCGACCGGCTGGGCCACGCCGGCCGCCATCACCGGGATGTCCACCTCGAGCAGCGGAGGCGAAGGAGCCGACCCGGGCGCAGCCCTTCGCAGCTTCCAGCGCAGCCGTCCGTCCACGGGCCGGGGAGCCGGCGGGTCGATCGCGGCCGTCCCGGCGGGAGACGCTCCGGCGCGGTGCACCATCTCCCCGCGGGCGTTCCACACCGTGATGTGGAGGATGTGCGTGCGGTCCAGGAGGTCCTGGAGCACGCTCCGGACCTGGGAAGGCGCCGGGCGCGGCGACGCGAGGAAGTGCTGTACCGCGACGCCCGAAGCCGTCGTTTCCAGAACGCGCTCCGCCACGGCCCGGGCTTCCTGCCGCAGGGCGAAGCCTTCCACCACCCGCGCCAGGATCGTGCCGAACAGCACGCCGACGACAAGCGACGTCCCGAGGGTCACGAAGGTGAAACGCCGCAGGAGCGTGGCCCGGGAGCCGGGCGTCCCTCCGCCCGTCAGCTGCGGCTCGGCTGCGATCTGCGCGCGGTCGATCGGCACCACCACCCTCGCCTCCGGGCCGCGGGCGCCCCATCCTGTCCTGCCACACCCGGGGGGCGGCGAGACCCGAAGGGAATTCCTCGCGGGCTGTAGAAGCGGGTCGGCCGTCACCCATTCCGGAAGATCAGACCCGGCACGCCACTTTCTGGGGAGAGAGGGAGGACAGACATGCAGAGAGCGCCACTGCGCCTTGCGGCGGCGGCATTGCTGCTCGTCACCCTGCTGGCAGGCTTCGGGGGACCGGGCAGCGCGCCGGCGTCGGCGGCGGCCAAGCCGATCACGCTCGCCATCCTGCACTTCAGCGTGATCAAGGGGACCACGTGGTCCGGCGCGCACCACCGCGCCGCCCAGCGCATCGCCGAGAAGTACCCGAACGTGAAGTACGTGTACCGCGAGGAGGTCGGGCCCGACCTCACCATCCCCTACGCCGAAGCGCTGATCCAGCAGGGCGCCAACATCGTCGTGGGCAACGCGGAGTTCATGGGCCTTCCATTGAAGGAGCTCGCCGACAAATATCCCAACGTCTACTTCGCCTCGGTCGTGGCCAGCGACGTCAGCACGAAGCGGAACTTCATCCGCTTCTTCCCGCGGCAGTACCAGGCCCTCTACCTCGAGGGGCTCATCGCGGGGGCGTTGACCCGCACCGGGAACATCGGCATCGTTTCCGCCTTCCCCAACATCCAGGTCATCCGCCGCACGGCCGGATTCTACCTCGGCGTCCAGGACGCGGCGAAGGCCCTGAACAAGAAGGTCAACGTCTACGTGAAGTATGTCGGCGACTGGTACAAGCCGGCGGAGGAGCGGGAGATCGCCACCACCCTTGTCACGCAGTACAAGGTGGACGTGATCACGCAGCAGACCGACTCGGGCTCGCCCCTCGACGTGGCGCAGGAGCGCAAGATCTGGTTCGTCGGCAAGGACATGGACACGGTGGGCTTCTACCAGTGGTCCAGCACCGACACCGTCGCGGTCTCCTTCGACACGCGCTGGGAGGTGCTCTACGACCGGATGGTCCGTGACTTCACGGCCGGCAACCAGAACCCGCGCACGCTGCTGTACCTGGGCATGAAGGACGCGATGACCCTGAAGGACGGCACGGTCGAGCCGAGCGTGGACATCATGAACAACCTGAAGGTGGGGACAGACGCGATCAGCCCCAAGGCGCGGCCCCTCATCCCCGCCTCCATCATCCGGCTCGTCGCGCAGCGCCGGGATCAGATGCTGAAAGGCCAGTGGGATCCCTTCTTCGAGCACGCCTTCGTCAGCAACGGCACCGGCCTGGCGCTCCAGGGCACGCCCATCCCCGCCAGGGGGACGGTGGTGAAGAAGGCCAAGGAGATGCCGACCGACCTCTTCCTGCTCGGGAAGTTCAACTTCGACCTGCAGGGGATGACGATTCTCAAGTAGCGTATCGCCGCTCGAGGAGTGATGGGGTCTCCGTCCGTCGAGGTTTCCTTGGCGGACGGGGACCCCTATGATTGTAGAGACATGTCATCACCGCGACCGATTCTCGCCGCCCGCGGCATCACCAAGCGCTTCCCCGGCGTCCTCGCCCTCGAGCGCGTCGATCTCGAGGTCCTCCCCGGCGAGGTCCACGCCGTCCTCGGCCAGAACGGCGCCGGCAAGACCACATTGATGAAGATCCTCTTCGGCCTCGTGCAGCCCGACGAGGGGCAGCTCGAGGTGCAGGGCCGGCCGGTCCACTTCCGCTCGCCCCAC
>DASUAK010000034.1:0-7343 GCA_035763845.1 bacterium
GCCGCCGGACACCTCGCCGTCGGCGGCGTGGACGCGCTCGACCTCATCCGCGAGTTCGGGTCGCCCCTGCACGTGCTCGACGAGGACCGGCTGCGGGCGAACTGCCGCGAGTACCGGCAGGCGCTGGAGCGCGCGTACGGCAACGGCCGGGTCCTGTTCGCCTCCAAGGCCCTGTGCATCACCGCGACCTGCCAGATCGCGCACCAGGAAGGGCTGGGCGTGGACATCGCCTCCGGGGGCGAGCTGTTCACCGCGCTGCGCGCCGGCATCCCCGCCCGGGACCTGGTCTTCCACGGCTCCAACAAGACCTCCGACGAGGTGGAGTACGGCCTGCGGTCGGGCGTGGGCCGCTTCGTGGTGGACAACGAGCACGAGCTGGACCTCCTCGCCGCCCTCACCGCGCGCACAGGAACGCAGGCCGACATCCTCCTGCGGCTGACCCCGGGCATCGAGCCGCACACGCACAAGGCGATCCAGACCGGCGGGGTCGACTCGAAGTTCGGCTTCGGCATCCTGGACGGCGCGGCGTACCAGGCCGTGCGGCGCGCCCGGGCCATCGAGCGCGTGCGCCTCCGGGGCGTGCACGCTCACATCGGCTCTCAGGTGTGCGACCTCGAGCCGTTCCGCCTCGAGGCTGCGGCGCTGCTGGACTTCGCCGCAAAGATCCGGGACGAGCTCGACGTCACGACCGAAGAGCTGAACCTCGGCGGAGGGCTCGGCATCCCCTACCTCCCGGGGGACGAGCCGCCGTCACGGACGGCGTACGTTGAGGCGCTGGTGGAGGTGGTGCGGGCCAAGACGGCCCAGCACCGCCTGACGCCGCCGAAGGTCTTCATCGAGCCCGGCCGCTCCATCGCGGGCGACGCGGGCGTGACGCTGTACACCGTGGGGGCGATCAAGGCGATCCCCGGCACGCGCACCTACGTCTCGGTGGACGGCGGGATGTACGAGAATCCCCGCCCGGCGCTCTACGGCGCGCGGTACCATGCCGTCCTCGCCGCGCGGCCGCTCGAGGCGCGCACCCAGACGGTTGCTGTCGCCGGACGCTGCTGCGAGTCCGGCGATGTCTTGATCTGGGAGGCGTCGCTGCCCGCCGTCCGGAGCGGCGACGTCCTGGCCGTCTTCAGCACCGGAGCCTACACCTACTCGATGGCGAGCAACTACAACCGGTTCCCGCGGCCCGCGGTCGTGCTGGCCGGAGGCGGCCGGGCGCGCGTCGTCGTAGAGCGCGAGCGCTACGAGGATCTGGTCCGCAAGGACGTTCCGCTCTAACTCCCGAAGCAACCCCTGGTATGCTCTCACTCAGACTGGCCGACCTCCTGCCGCTGCTCGTCGCCCTCGTCTCCGCGGCGACGGTGCATGAGTTCGCGCACGCCTACGTGGCCGACCGGCTCGGCGATCCGACGCCGCGGGCCCAGGGGCGCCTCACCCTCAACCCGCTGGCCCACCTCGATCTGGTCGGCTCACTCATGATCCTCCTGTTCCGGTTCGGCTGGGCCAAGCCCGTGCAGATCAACCCTATGCACTTCCGCGACTGGCGGCGCGATACGATCATGGTCGCCGCCGCGGGGCCGCTCGCCAACATCACGCTGCTCTTCCTCCTCGGCGTGCCGTACAAGCTCGGGCTGCTGGACATCGGCGGGTCGGGCCTGGACCGGCTGCTGTTGATGACGATCCAGATCAACGCGATGCTGGCGGTCTTCAACCTCATCCCCGTCCCGCCCCTGGACGGCTCGAAGATCCTCATCGGTCTGCTCCCGCCGGCGCAGGCGATCTCGTATGCCCGGCTGCAGCCCTACGGGATCTTCATCCTGCTGCTCCTGGTGATGACGAACGCCTCGTCGGTGGTGCTCTTCGGGCCGATGAGCTGGCTGATCACCCAGGCCACGGGAGCGGGATTCTACTGATGCCGGTCTACACGGTCAAGCTGCCGCAGTTCGAAGGGCCGATCGACCTGCTCCTCAATCTGGCGCAGCAGGGGCAGGTCGACCTCCGCGAGATCCCGCTGGGCCGGATCGCCGAGGAGTACCTCGCCAGCACGCGTACGCGCTTCGACCTCGACGAGGCGACCGAGGTGCTGTGGGTGCTGGCGGCGATGATCGAGATGAAGGCCCGGCTGCTGGTCCCCAAGGACGCGACGCCGGTCGAGCCGGTGGAGGCCGAGGCCGCGCCTTCCGACCTGCGGGAGCGGCTCGAGGAACGGCTGGCGGAGTACCGGACGTTCAAGGAGATCAGCACCGCCCTGCGCGCGCTGGAAGAGTACCAGCAGAAGGTATTCGCGCGGCCCAAGGAGGCCGACTCGGGCGAGGTCATCCTCGAGGGCGTGACTGTCGAAGACCTCTTCCACGCTTTCCAGGAGGTCCTCGAGCGCACCCGCGAGCGGGTCGGGGAGATCCCGGCCGAAGAGATCAAAGTCGCCGACCGCATCGAGGCCATCCTGGAGCTGCTGGGCCACCATCCGGAGGGCATCGAGTTCCCGCGCCTGTTCTCCGAGCGCGCCGGCACGCTCGAGGTGATCGTGACGTTTCTGGCGCTGCTGGAGCTGATCAAGCTCCGTCGGGTCCGCGCGGACCAGAGCGCGCCGTTCGCAACCATCCTGATCGTCGCGGTGGACGCATGACCGAGCTCGAGCAGGGCATCCACGATCCGGGTGCGGCCGGCCACGGCGAGGCGGAAGGCGAGGAGGCCCGCGCCGGGCTGAAGCGCGCGCTCGAGTGCGTACTGCTGGTCGCCGGCGGCCCGGTGACCCCCGAGCAGCTGCGGGACACGCTGGAGGTGCCGCTCCAGGACATCCTGGAGGCGGTGCGCGAGCTGGGCCAGGACTACGCCGGGCGGGGGCTGCAGATTCAGACAGTGGCAGGCGGCTATCAGCTGTGCACCCGGCCCGAGCATGCCGACGCCGTGCAGCGCTTCCTCCGGCTGGACCACCGCGAGCCGCTGTCCCAGGCTGCGCTGGAGACCCTGGCCATCGTCGCCTACCGGCAGCCGGCCACCCGAGCCGAGATCGAGCTGGTGCGCGGCGTGCGCAGCGAGCACGTGCTGGAGCGGCTGCTGGAGCGCCACCTCGTGCGTGAGGTGGGGCGCAGGCCCACGGTGGGGCGGCCCATCCTCTACGGCACGACGGAGGGCTTCCTCCGCCACTTCGGTCTCAAGGATCTCGCCTCGCTCCCGCCGCTGCGGGGAAACGATCCGCGCGGCGCCTTCACGGCCTCCTCGGCGGCCGCATCGAACGGGGAAGACTCCTCAGTGTAGGGATGCGCAGCGTCAGCATCGTCCTCCTGGCCGTCCTGGTGCTGGGGGGCGGGTCCGGCCTGCTCCGGGCCGCCCCCGCCTCGCCGCCGGTCCTCAGCGCCGCCTCCGTCGTGCTCCTCGACGACGAGAGCGGCCGGCTCATCTACGGCATCGCGCCGCGCGTGCGCCGGGCGCCGGCCAGCACGACCAAGATGCTGACCGCGCTGCTGGTCGCCGAGGCGCTCACCCCGCAGACCCCGGTGCCGATCTCGTCCGCGGCCGCCACCGAGCGGTCCGGATCGGCCATCGGCCTCGAGGTGGGGGAGCGGTGGACCGCGGAGGAGCTGATGCGGGCGATGCTGATGCACTCCGCCAACGACGCCGCGGTCGCGCTGGCCGAGGCCGCGGCGGGGTCGGTGGAGGCGTTCGCGCAGCGGATGAACGCACGGGCGCGCGCGCTCGGGGCCGTGGACTCGAACTTCGTCACCCCCAGCGGCCGGCACCACCCCCGGCACTACAGCACGGCCTACGATCTGGCCCTCATCGGGCGGGCCGCCCTGCGCGTCCCCTGGATCGCCGAGATCGTGCGGACGCAGACGTGGGACCTGAGGCGCGGCGGGAGGACCCGGCTCGTCATCAACACCAACAGCCTCCTGTGGCGCTATGAGGGCGCGGACGGGATCAAGACGGGGTGGATCGACGAGTCAGGCCCGTGTCTCGTGGCCTCGGCGACGCGCGACGGGTGGCGGCTGATCGCGGTCGTGCTGGACAGCGGCCCCCTGTACCGCGACGCCGCGGCGCTCCTCAGCTACGGCTTCACCGCGTTCGAGCGTATCCGCGGCGCCTCCGCCGGCGAAGCCGTCCATACCCTCCCGCTGCGGAACGCCGGCCGGGCGCTGGTCGCGGCCGCGAGAGAGGACGCCATGCTCGTCGTCCCGAAGGGTGCGCCCGTGCAGCGCAAAGTCTTCCTGACGAAGACCGCGGCGCCGATCGACAAGGGCGAGGGCGTCGGCACGCTCGTCTTCGCGAGCGGCGGGCGGGAGGTAGGGCGGGTGGCGCTCGTGGCCGCGGACGACGTCCCGCTGCGCTCGATCTTCGCGCGGCTGTGGCACTGGCTCCGCGAGTTGATGGACGGCGGACCGTGACGGCGCCCCGCGCGGCAGCCGAGGGGCCGCTGCTGCGCTCGATGCTGTTCGTGCCGGGGGACCAGCCCCGGATGATGGAGAAGGCGCGGGCGCTGCCGGCCGACGCCCTCATCCTCGATCTGGAAGACGGCGTCGCCGCGAAGGACAAGCCGCAGGCCCGGACGCTCATCCGCGAGGCCCTCGTGTCCGGCTTTCCACCGGACCGCGCGGTCTGGCTGCGCCCCAACGCCCTCGCCACCGGCCTGTTCGAGGACGACCTGCTCGCCTGCCTCCTCCCCGGCGTGAGCGGGATCGTGCTGCCCAAGAGCCGGAGCGCGCGCGATGTGGCGGTGGCCGACAGCGTGATCGGTTCGCTGGCCCGGGCCCGTGGAGTCGAGGACGGGGCCGTGCGGCTCGCGCTGCTGGTCGAGACGCCGCAGGCGGTCCTGCGCGCGGCGGATCTCGCCGAGGCTTCGGCCCGCACCGCGGCGCTGATCTTCGGCGCCGATGATCTGGCCGGTGAGATGGGGCTGCAGCGCACGCCGGGGAACGACGAGGTGCGCCACGCCCGGGCCCACGTCGCCCTCGCCGCCCACGCGGCCGGCCTGGAGGCGATCGACATCGTGCACACCGCGGTGCGCGACCTGGAGGGGCTGGCCCGCGAGTGCCGCGAAGGGAAGGGGATGGGATACACGGGGAAGCAGGTCATCCATCCCGGGCAGCTCGAGCCGGTGCACGCGGTGTTCTCGCCCTCGGCCGACGAGACCGCCTGGGCGCGCCGGATCGTCGATGCCTATCAGGCGGCGCCGCGCGGGGCGCTGGTCGTGGACGGGCGGATGGTGGACGCGCCCATCGTCCGGCAGGCCGAGCGCATCCTGGCCCGCGCCGGACGGGTGGAGCGCCGGAGCCGCAGATGAACCGGATGCTCTATCGCTCGCGCTCGGACCGCTGGATCGCGGGGGTCTGCGGCGGGCTCGGTGCGTACTTCAACGTGGACAGCAACGCGCTGCGGGTGGCCTTCGTGCTGCTGGCGCTGTGGCATGGATCCGGTCTCCTGCTGTACCTCCTGATCGTGCTGCTCGTCCCCGACGAGCCCGTGCCCGAGATCGCCGCCGAGCCGGGGATGCCGCCGCCCCCCGGCGAGGACGAGGACGCCAAGCGGCGCGTGCGGATCCTGGCGATGGGGCTGGTCATCGGGGGAAGCTACCTCATCCTCCGGCAGACGCCGGCCTTCCGGGCGCTGTTCCAGGACCAGGGGGTGGGCGCGCTGCTGATCCTGGCCGGGATCGTGCTCCTGCTGCTGCGGCCGGGGCTGCGCTGACGCGCTCAGCCGATGCGGCCGCCGATCTCGGCCTCCGCGTCCGGCTGCAGCAGCAGGATCCGCCCCCCGCGCTCTGAGACGGCGAGGGTAAGGACCTCCGAGAGGAAGCCGGCGATCTGCTTGGGCGGGAAGTTCACCACGCAGACCACCTGGCGGCCCAGCAGCGCGTCCTTTGAGTAGAAGGGGCGCACCGCGGCCGAGGAGCGCTTCACCCCGTACGGGCCGAAGTCGATGGTCAGACGGTACGAAGGCTTGCGGGCCTTGGGGAAGTCGTCGACGGCGATGATCCGCCCGACGCGCATCTCGACCCGTTCGAAGTCATCCTGGGTGATCCGGGCCATGCGTGTGCTGAAGGTGCTTTGCCTGCTGCTCGCGGCGTTCCTGCCGCCCCTGTCCGCCGCGCACGGCGCCGGGGATCCGGGTCCCGCCGCCTTCCCCCTGGAGGTGGTTGACGCCCTCGGCCGCCCGGTGCGGATCGCCGCGCCGCCCCGTCGGATCGTGTCGGTGGCGCCGAGCGTCACCGAGATCCTCTTCGCCCTGGGCCTGGAGGGGCGCATCGCCGGGGTGGGATCGTCGGACGATTATCCGGCGGGGGCGGCCTCCAAGCCCCGCGTCGGCGGCGTGGTTCTCGACGTCGAGCGCATCCTTCGCCTGCGGCCGGACCTCGTCGTCGGCGTGGCCTCCCTGCAGGGGGGGCAGCTGGAGCGGCTCACCGCCGTCAGGCTGCCGGTCCTGGCGGTGGACGCCGGGACGCTGCCGGGGGTCTACGCTCAGATCGAGCTGCTCGGCCGGATCGCAGCCGTCCCCGCGGCGGCCGGGCGCGTCGTCGCCTCGATGCGCGCCCGCGAGCAGGCGGTGGCGCGCGCGGTGGCCGGACGGCCGGCGCGGCGCACCTACATCGAGTTCTGGAGCGAGCCGTTGATGACCGCCGGCGGGGGCACCTTCGTCTCCGATCTCATCACCCGCGCCGGCGGGGTGAACGTCTTCGCGGACGTGGCGGGATGGCCGCAGGTGAGCGAGGAGGCGGTGATCCGCCGGGATCCCGAGGTCATCGTGCTGACCGCGCGGCAGGAGCCCCGTGTGCTTGCGCGCCGGGGCTGGAGCGCCGTTGCCGCGGTCCGGGCGGGGCGGATCGGCGCCGTGGACGGCTCGCTCCTCACGCGGCCGGGCCCGCGCATCGTCGAGGGGCTGCGCGCGCTCGCCGCGATCATCCACCCCGAGGCGTTCCGGTGAGCGCGCCGGCCACGGTCGTCCTGCGCGACGTCGCCTGCCGCTACGACGCCGTGCCGGCGCTGGAGGGCGTGAGCCTCGAGATCGCCCCCGGGGAACTGCTCGGCGTCGTCGGTCCGAACGGCAGCGGGAAGACCACGCTCCTCCGGGCCATCGGCGGGCTGGTCGCTCCCGAGCGCGGCGAGGTCCTCCTCGATGGGGCGCCGGTGGCCTCTCTCAACGCGCGGCAGGTCGCCGCGCGCGCGGCCTCCGTCCCGCAGCACAGCGGCGGCAGCTTCGGTTTCACCGTCTTCGACATCGTGCTGATGGGGCGCGCTCCCCATCTGGGCCCGCTGGACCGCGACCGCCCGGCCGACCTGGCCGCCGCGCGGGAAGCGATGGAGCGCACGCGCACGTGGTCGCTGCGGCACCGCCGGATGGACGAGCTCAGCGGGGGC
>DASUAK010000035.1:0-2368 GCA_035763845.1 bacterium
CGGATGACGCGCGTGCCCTCCTGGTTCCACAAGGTGAGCTGCTGGCTGATCGCGGCGTCCTGGTTGATCCGCGACTCCACCTGCATCGGGCCGAAGGCCAGGCGGTCCTTCGGAAAGCGGTAGACGACGAGGTCCCCCACGTTCGGCGGATCGTTCCGCGCCGCCATCCAGGCAATCATGTTGTCGCGGTTGGCGGGCGAGAACGGCAGGATGAGGATGAACTCGGCGCTGCGCTCATTCTCCAGCCGCATCGTCACGTAGTACGGCTCCACCGCCACCGTCTCGTTCCCGAACAGCTCGTTGGGGATGGTCCACACGTCCTCGCGGTTGTAGTAGACGCGGGGATCGCGCATGTGGAAGGTGGCGTAGACGTGCGCCTGGATCTGGAACATGTCCACCGGGTAGCGCAGATGCGCGGCCACCTCCGCCGGCATCGCCGAGGCCGGCTTGAACAGCTCCGGGAAGATGCCCGCCAGGCTACTGGCGATGGGGTCGTTGGGGTCGACGACGTAGAAGTCGACCGTGCCGTCGTAGGCGTCGACCACGACCTTCACCGAGTTGCGGATGTAGTTGATCCCCTGGAAGGGCGTGGCGTAGGGATAGCGGTCGGTCGTGGTGTAGGCGTCGATGATCCAGACCAGCCGGCCCCCGGCCAGGACGATGTACGGATCGCTGTCGTAGGTCAGGAACGGCGCCAGCCGGCGCAGGCGGGTGGGCAGGTCCCGGGCGAAGAGCATGCGGCTGCGCCCGCTGATGTCCCGCGACAGGAGCAGCTTGAGGTCCCCGAAGCGGTAGGCGAACGCCGTCCGGCGGAGGGCCGTGAGCGTGATGCCGCCCCGCCCGCTGTACGTCGTGTAGACGTTCTCATCCCCGCGCGGGTAGTCCAGCTCCTGGACGCCGGTGTTCACGACCACATACCAGTCCGTGTGCTCCCCGTAGTAGATCTGCGGCCGCGTGATGGGGAGCTCCGGGAGCGTGGTGGGCGGGATGTCCTTGATGAAGAACTCCGGCATCCCCTCCTCGGAGATCCGGTTCACCGGCGTCATCACGATGCCGTAGCCGTGGGTGTAGACGAGGTGCTCGTTCACCCAGGTGCGGGCCTGCGGGGTGAGGCGCCCGCTCTCCAGCTCGCGGGCGGAGAGCATGACCTGGCGCTGCGCCCCGCCGATCCGGTAGCGGTCGATGTCGACGTCGCCGAAGACGTAGTACTGCCGCAGGGCCTGCAGCTGGCGGTAGGCGGAGAGCAGCGGCCGGTAGTCCCACAGGCGCACGTTCTCGACCGTGGCCCGGTTGCGCTCGACGACGGCCGGCGTGACGGGGTCGGCGGAGAAGCTCAGCTCCCGCACACGGTCCAGCCCGAAGGCGCGCAGGGTCGAGGTGATGCCGGCTCGGATGAAGGGCGTCTCCGCGGTGAGCTCGTTGGGCGTGACCCGGAACTGCTGGACCAGGCGGGGAACGACCCCCAGGCCGGCCGCCCAGGCCACCGCGATGACGAGGATCGTGAGCACGGCGAAGCGCACCGTGCGGGCGCGGATGTTGATGAACAGCAGCACCGCCGCGACCACGAAGAGCACGGCGAGCAGCCGGAGCACCGGCAGCACGGCGTGCACGTCGGCGTAGGTGGCGCCGAAGATCGTCCCCCGGGTGGAGTACTCAAGGCCATACGTGTCCAGCCAGAAGCCCCAGCCGCGGACGAGGAGGATCAGCCCGGCCAGCAGGCTGAGGTGCGCGCGCACCCGCTCGGGGAGGGCCCACACGCCGCGGACCATCAGCGAGGCGTAGCGGACGTAGTAGGCCGCCGCGACCACGAGGAAGATCAGGACCAGCCAGCCGAACAGCGCCCCTTCGATGAAGCGGTACACCGGCAGGCGGAAGACGAACAGGCCGACGTCCTTCCCGAACAGCGGATCGGTCACGCCGAAGGAGCGGGCGTGCACGAACTGCTGAAACATCGCCCACTTCGCGCTGGCGGAGAGCCCGACGAGGAAGGCGAGGATGCCCAGCAGCCACCACAGCAGGCGGCCGCCGCCGGCGAAGCGGCGCCGGAACCGCCGACGCGGCGGCACGTCGATCACGTCGGGCTCGCTCCGGCGGCCGAGCAGCGGACGGAGGTTCAGGGCGAACAGCGCGAACAGCACCCCGCCCACGACCAGCGTCACGCCGATGCGGGAGAGCAGCGGCACCCAGAAGACGCGGCGGTAGCCCAGCTCGCCGAACCACAGCCAGTCCGTGTACCACCGGGCCAGCGTGGGGGCCAGGATGAAGAGGACGACGAACAGGACCACCAGCCAGGCGCGCAGTCTCACGGTATGCTCCTTTCGCCGGTATTGTACAATGGACCTATGGTGCAGGAGACGGACACCCTCAC